>DASWVA010000478.1:0-11001 GCA_036401415.1 Streptosporangiaceae bacterium | reverse complement strand
CTCCGGGCCTGCCCCGGAGCAGCTGGTGAGCATGTGGCGGGCCATCGCCGCCAGTCACGCCGCCGTCTGCTCGGCGCTGGAACGCGAGCTGGGGGAGCGGCACAGCCTCGGCGTCAGCGACTTCGAGGTGCTGGAGCGGCTCGCCGAAAGCGCCGGCCGCCGGTACCGCGCCCAGGAACTCGCGGACACGGTTCACCTCAGCCAGAGTGCACTGTCCCGGCTGATCAGCCGGCTGGAGAAGACCGGCCTGGTGGAGCGGTGTTTGTGCGGCGAAGACCGGCGCGGCATCTACGTCACCCTGACCGAGGCGGGCCGGCAGCGGCACGCTGAGGCGGCACCCACCCACCGCGACGTGATCACCGGTGTGCTCGGCGGCCAGCCGCCCGGCCGGGACGTCACCGCCCTGGCCCGCGTCATCGCTGAGCGCTGACGCCATGGCCGAGCCGTTCGCCACCCTCAGGGACGTCGCCGCGGCGGCGCAGGTCCACCCGGCCACCGCCTCCCGCGCGCTCAATCCCGAGACCCGCATCCTGGTCAGCGAGGCGACCGCGCAGCGGGTGACCGAGGCCGCGGCCGCACTCGGTTACCGGCCCAACCCGGTGGCCCGCAGCCTGCGTACCCGCCGGTCCCACACCGTCGGCGTGCTCATCCCCGACCTGAACAACCCGCTGTTCCCGCCGATCGTGCGCGGCCTGGAGGACCGGCTGGCCGCCGCGGGCTACGTGGCGCTGCTCGGCAACACCGACGGCGACAGCGTCAAGGAGCAGGCGATCTTCGAGCAGATGCGGGCCCGTCACGTGGACGGGTTCGCGCTGGCGACCGCGCACGCCGGTGATGCCGTGCTGGCCGAGGCGGCCGGCGCGGAGCTGCCCGTGGTGCTGATGAACCGGCTGGCCCCCGAGCACGACTTCTCGTCGGTGTCGGTGGACAACGAGCAGGGCATGAGGATGTCGGTCGCCCACCTGGCCGGGCTCGGGCACACCTTGATCGCGCACATCGCCGGGCCGCAGCAGGTATCCACCGGTGAGAGCCGCCGCCGGGGCTACTTCGAGGGGCTGAAAACCGCGGTCCTGGAGGCCGACGAGGATCTGATCATCTCGGCCACCGCGTTCACGGTGGAGGAAGGCACCCGGTGCTGCCGCGAACTGCTGAGCCGCGGGACCAGGTTCACCGCGATCGCGGTGGCCAACGACATGCTGGCCGTGGGCTGTTACACCGCCCTGGAGGAGGCCGGGCTCAGCTGCCCCGATGACCTGTCCCTGGTCGGGTTCAACGACATGCCGTTCGTGGACAGGCTGCGTCCGGCGCTGACCACGATCAGGTTCCCGCACTACCAGCTGGGCACCGAGGCCGCCCAGCTGCTGCTGGACCAGGTGTCCGGCCGCACCGCCCCGGTCAGGGTCGTGTACCTGGCCCCCGAACTGATGGTCCGGGGGTCCACGGCGCCGCCCCGCCGGGCCTAACCGGCCAGGTGCTGGCGGAGGAAGCCCACGGTCTGGGCCCAGGCCTGCCCGGCCTTCTCGCCGTCGTAGGTGCCGAGCAGGTTCTCGTCGTTGAAGAAGGCGTGCCCGGCGTCGTAGACCTGAACATCGACCGGGCCGCTGATCCGGTCCAGCACGGCGCGGGCCTGAGCCGCCGGGGTGAACGCATCCTGGCCGCCCACGATGCCCAGCACGGGGGTACGGACGGCGGAAAAGTCCTCGTCACCGGAGAACGTGCCGTAGAACACCGCGGTGGCCCCGACCTTGCCGCCCGCCTGGACGGCCAGGTTGAGCGCGAACAGGCCGCCCATGCAGAATCCGGCCACGCCCACCGCGCGGCCGGTCACCGCGGGCTGGCTGAGCAGGTAATCCACCGCCCCGGCCAGCTCGGTGACCGCCTTTTCCGGTGGCAGCTCGTTCATCAGCGCGGACGCCTCGCCGGCGTCGTGGGTGGTGCGCCCGCCGTACAGGTCAGGGGCCAGCGCCACGAACCCTTCGCGGGCGAACCGGCTGGTGACGTCCGCGATGTGGTCGGTCAGTCCCCACCATTCCTGGATCACGATCAGGCCCGGGCCGCCGCCGCTGTCCGGCATGGCCAGGTAACCGTGCCCGGTGCCGCCGTGGCTGGGGAACGTGACGTTCTGGTGGGGCGTCTGCTCCGTCATTGGCTGATTCTCGTTTCCCCGTCTGACCCGAGCGCGCGCAGCGCCGGGCCCGACAGCCGGTAGATGTCCCATTGGTCCATCGGCTGAGCGCCGAGTGACTTGTAGAATTCGATGGACGGCGTGTTCCAGTCCAGTACCACCCACTCGAGCCGCTGGTAGCCGCGCTCGACGCACAGCCGGGCCAGCTCGGTGAGCAGCGCCTTGCCGTATCCCTGGCCTCGCCGCTCCGGGTCGACAAAGAGATCTTCGAGGTAGATCCCGTGACGGCCGGTCCAGGTCGAGTAGTTGAGGAACCACAGCGCGAAGCCGGCCACCTGGCCCTCATGCTCGGCCACGTGCGCGAACACGGCCGGCCGGGGCCCGAACAGCGCCTGCCGCAGGTCGTCTTCGGTCCCGGTCACGCTGGTCAGCGACCGTTCGTACGCAGCCAGCGCCCGGATCAGCCGGTGGACCGCCGGAACATCTCCAGGCTCAGCATTCCTGATCACGCTCTCAACCTAGCGACCGGGCCCGCGGCTACAACTTGCGGGCCAGGGTGAGGCCGTCGCCCAGGGGGAGCATGACGACGTCGACGCGGTCATCGGCGGCGGCATGGTCGTTGAAGTCCCGGATGGCCTGCACCAGCTCGCTTTCGTTGCCGGCGTCGATGACCCGGCCGTGCGAGAACGTGTTGTCGACCAGGATGGCGCCGCCCGGACGGACCCGGGGGACGACCTCGTTCCAGTAGGCCAGGTAACCGGGTTTGTCCGCGTCGATGAACGCGATGTCGAACTGCGGGCCGGCCGGCAGCGCCCGCACGGTGTCGAGCGCAGGCCCGAGCCGCAGCTCGATCTGGGCCGCCAGGCCGGCCCGGTCCCAGTACTTGCGGGCCACCGAGGTCCATTCCTCGCTGATGTCGCAGCACAGCAGGCGCCCGTCCCCGGGCAGGCCGCGGGCCAGGCAGATCGACGAGTAGCCGGTGAACGTGCCGATCTCCAGCGCCGAGCGCGCCCCGATGAGCTGAGTCATCATCGTCATGAACTGGCCCTGCTCGGGCGCGATGGCCAGCGAGCGCTCGTTCGGGAACCACTCGGCGGTCTCGTGGGCGAGCTCGCGCAAGATGGCGTCCGGCGGCGTGCTGTGCGCGCACAGGTACGCGTTCAGATGCAGGCCGATGTGCTCGCTTCGCTGGGCCACACCGATAACTTAGCTGACCTTGACGGACGGTACGATGTCCGCCGATGAGCGCACGCAAAGTCACGGTTGATCTGCTTCTGGTCTCGCTGCTGACCGTGAGCGCGGCGGCCATCTACATCACCTACGGCCTGGTGCAGTACGCGACGTTCCGCATCGGCACCTATGATCTGGTGATCTTCGACCAGGCGGTGCGCTCATACGCGCACCTGCGCCCGGGGCTGGCCCCGGTCAAGGGCGTCCAGGATGGGTTCGGGACAGACTTCTCGGTTCTCGGCGATCACTGGTCCCCGATCCTGCTGCTGCTGGCCCCGCTGTACTGGATCTTCGACGGCCCGCAGGACCTGATTGTGGCCCAGGGTGTGCTGTTCGCGCTGGCCGTGCCGCCGCTGTGGCGGTTCACCCGGCGGGTGACCGCGGCGGCGGCCGGCCCCGGGTCGCGCGCTCCTGCCGCCGCCGCCTACCTGGTGTCGGTGGCGTACGCGCTGAGCTGGCCGGTGGCCGGAGCCGTCGCCGCCGGCTTTCATGAAGTGGCCTTCGTGCCCGCGCTCACCGCGGTGTTCTTCGAGCGCCTGGCCGCCGGCCGGATCCGCGCCGCGCTGGCCGCGGCGGGCGTGCTGTTGCTGGTCAAGGAGGACATGGGCCTGCTGCTGGCCGGGTTGGGGGTGTTTTTGCTGGCGGCCCGGCCGGCCTGCTTCGCCGCCTGGGCGCCGGGCCACCCGCTGGGCGGCCCGGCGCCGCGCCACCGGCGGAACCGACTGCTGCTGGCCGCGGGCCTGATCATCACCGGGTTGGTGGCCACGGCGCTGGCCACCTACGTGCTGCGGCCGTTGCTGGGCGGCCGGGCCAGCTACTACTGGGCGTACTGGTCGCTGGGCCCGGACGCGGGCCAGGCCGCCGCGCATGCGCTGCGTGACCCGCTCGCGGTGGCCAGGCTGGCGCTCACCCCGGGGGAGAAGGTCACCACGATGCTGTGGCTGGGCGGCGCGCTGCTCTTCCTGCCCCTGCTGTCGCCGGTCACCCTGGCCGCGCTGCCGCTGCTGGCCGAGCGGATGCTCGCATCGTCCGCCCCGAACTGGTGGGGGACCGCGTTTCAGTACAACGCCTTCATCGAGATGGTCCTGGTCATCGCGGCTGTCGACGGCGGCGGCCGGCTGGCCGGCTGGCTTTCCGGGAGCCGCCTTTTCCGCTCCCGGTTTTCGCGAGACCGGCCTCTTGCCGTCCCATTCGCTGATAACAGCAAGAAGCTCGGGTTCCACCCGGACCGGGGCTGGGGACAGGCCGCAGTGGCCGCCGCCACCTGCGCCGCGGCGGTGGCCGTGGTGCCGCGGTTCGCGCTGGCCAGCGTGGCCAGCCCGGGCTTCTACTCCGGGACCAGCCAGAGCGCGGCCGCGGCGGCCGCGGACGCCCGCGTGCCGGACGGGGTGACGGTCGACGCGCCGCAGATGCTCGGGCCGCAGCTGTCGGGGCGGGACACCGTGCTGCTGTGGGGACCGTCCAGCTCCTCGGCGTCCGCGCCGTGGATCGTGGCCCAGACCCGCTGGACTTTCCCGTTCCCGACCCTGGCCGGTCAGGCGGCCCAGCTCCGCCGCCTTGAGCAGCACGGCTACCGGGTGATGTTCCGCCGGGGCGGGTTCCTGGTTCTGCACCACCCGGGTCACGGGCCTGCCGTGACCGAATCGGGCCGCCCGCGCCACGCCGGCGTGCACTAGGTTGAGGCGCATGGCAACGCAGGGGACAGCCCCCTTGGTCAGCGCGGCGGCGGCACACATCCCCAGCCCGCCGGTCAGCGGGTTCCACATCGGGCCGCTGTTCATTCACTTCTACGCGGTGATGTACCTGGTCGGTATCGCGGCCGCGATCTACATCACCCGGCGCCGCTGGACCCGCGCGGGCGGCGACCCCGAGCTGATGTACGACGTCGCCATGTGGGGCGTGCCCGCCGGCATCATTGGCGGCCGCATCTACTTCGACATCACCACGCCCGCCTACATTCCGCACGTCTGGTACGGCGTGCTCGCGATCTGGGACGGCGGCCTGGGCATCTGGGGCGCGATCCCCGTGGGCGTGCTGGTCAGCATCTGGCGGGTCCGCCACTTCGGTGGCAGTGTCTCGCGGGCCATGGACGCGGTGGCGCCCGCGCTGCTGGTGGCCCAGGGGATCGGCCGGATCGGCAACTACTTCAACAAGGAGCTGTTCGGCGGCCCGACCAGCCTGCCGTGGGGGCTGGCCATTCCGGTGGCTGACCGCCCGGCCGGCTACACCGCGTTCGCCTACTTCCATCCCACGTTCGCCTACGAGCTGATTTGGGACTTCGCGCTGGCGGCGTTCCTGGTCTGGCTCGGCCACCACCGGAAGATCTTCGCCCCGGGCCTGTTCGCGCTGTACGTGGCGGGCTATTCGGCGTTCCGGATCTTCGAGGAGTCGCTGCGGGTTGACCCGTCCCAGCATTTCGCGGGCCTGCGGCTGAACCTGTACGTGGCCAGCGCGCTGACCCTGGCCGGCGCGGGCTGGTTCGTGCTCATCCAGCGCCGGAACCGCCGCCGGGCCGTGGCGGGCCTGCCCGCGCCTGAACTTGCGGCGGGCGGCGCCCAGCCCGCCTACCTGGCCCGGGACGCCCAGGCCGACGGCGTCCTGAGCGAGGCCGGCGCGGCGGCCGATGATTCCGGGGCGGGCGCCGGGGCCGCGGCCGGTGCCGCGCACGCGCCGGAAGCCGCGCACGCGCCGGAAGCCGCAGCCGCCGAGCCCGGCTCCGGGCCGGCCGGCCAGTCCTGCACCGACCAGGGCGGCCGGCAGATCAGCTGAGTCACGGGGCCGGCCGGGTCAGGCCGGAACGGAGGCGGCCGGGTCGCCCGCCCGGGCCCGCCACCAGTCCTGTCCCTGCTCGGGCAGCATGTAGATCGGGTCGTAGTACGGGTACTCGCGGCTGATGGCCAGTTCGTCCTCGGCCTCGACCGCGGTGCGGTAGTTCTTGGTCCAGTACGAGATGCCCAGGTCGGTGTCGTACCGGGCCAGCTGGTGCACCCACCGCTTGCCCACGTACGGCACGTCGCAAACCATCCGCGGGGTGGCGAAGCCGGGCAGGTAGCCCATGATCTGGTGCTGCAGGTCCTGGGCCTCCCGCACGGAAAGCCGCCAGTGCTCGCTGCCGGGAATCATGTCGCACAGGTAGAAGTAGTAAGGCAAGATCTTGGCCCCGTCCAGCAGGGCGAAGCACAGGTCCAGGAGCGCCGGCACGCTGTCGTTGGTGCCGCGCAGCAGGACGCCCTGGTTGCGCACGTCGCGGATACCGGTGTCCAGCATGGCCTGGGCCGCCTTGGCCACCAGCGGGGTGACCGACTGGGCACTGTTGACGTGGGTGTGGATGGCGATGCTCACGTCCCGGCCCGCGGCCGTGACGGCCAGCCGGGACATGCCCGCCCGCACCTCATCCGACAGCCAGTGCTGGGGCAGCCCCATCAGGGCCTTGCTGGCCAGCCGGATGTCACGAACCGAGTCGATCTCGAGCAGTGCGGCCACGAACTCCTCCAGCCGCGGCCAGGGCAGGTTGGCTACGTCACCGCCGGACACCACCACATCCCGGACGCCGGGGGTCCGGCGCAGGTAATCGATCATCGCACCGAGCCGGTCCGGCCGGGCCAGGACGAACTTGTGCTTGTCCGCGCTGGGCGTGGGGTTGCCGACCAGGTCCATCCGGGTGCAGTGCCCGCAGTACTGCGGGCAGGTGGGCAGCACCTCGGCCAGCACCTTGGTCGGGTAACGGTGGGTCAGCCCCTCCACAGCCCACATCTCCGCCTCGTGCAGCGAGTCCCGCTGCGCGTAGGGGTGGGACGGCCAGTCGGCCCGCCGGTCGCTGAACACCGGGATCATGTACCGGCGTACCGGGTCGTCGTAGAACCGGCCGGTGAACTCCGGGCTGGACGCGGGCACGTCCGGCGCCATCGTGTTCAGCATCTGCGGCGGCACCAGCATCGACATGGTGGCCCGGGACCGCTGGTCCTGGTCCAGGTCAGTGAAGAACCGCTCGGCCAGGCCGTCCCCCAGCACCTGGCGCAGCTGGCGCGCGTTCTTCACGCAGTGCGCCCGCTGCCACTGCACGGACTCCCAGTCGGCGGCGCTGACGTCAGCCCAGCCGGGGAAGCGCCGCCAGTCCGGCTCAGTCAGCTCCCGGCGCTGGTATACGTACGGCTGATCGATCATGAGCGCCTCCCCAGCTTCAGGCCCAAGCCCCGCGAATATGTTCCGCGCCGCCTACTTTAGTAAAGAAAATCCTTTCCAAGAACCACCTGGCAAGAAAATTTCTCGTTACGTACCTGATTTCGGGTCCCGGCGCACTCTCCGCGGGCCGTCGCCAGCCGTCGTCCGGGGCGGGCCGCCGGCAGCGGCCATCGCGGCCGGCCGGCCTACGTCCGCCGGGGTTGACATCACCTAGAAGCGCGGTAAGTTGCTGCCCACGGTCCAGACCCGGACAGGCTAGCCGGAAGTAGTTAGCCGGTCATGATCTGGCCCGCATCGGGGCCGGGGACGCTCGCATCCAGCCGTTTTCCGCCCTGTGCGGTGACAGGGCTGCCACGCAGCACCTGCTGGACGGGGGATGGGCCTGGGAGAGGGTCCGGGCGCCCAGTAGACAACGGAGGCCGAGCTCGTTGCCGGCGGGACGGCCCCCGGTCCGAAGGTGCCGTCCGGATCCTTCTCCTCCTCCCCCTCGGGCGGTACAGCTGTCCTGCGGCTGTACCGCCCGAGGGGGGGCGCGGGCGCCGTCGGGCGCCTTCGTGCTGCCCAGGGAACCCTCAGCTCCGTGCGGGCGTTAGCTGAGCCTCAGGCCGATATCCTTAGCGGCCTGTACTAGCGGACCTTGAGCCGGGCGAAGGGCAGGGAGCGTGGCAGATCCCATCGAGCGTGTTGCCGTCATCATGCCGACGTATGAGGAACGGCAGAATCTGGAGTCCATCGCCGCGCGCCTGCGCGCCGTGGTGCCGAACGCCGATCTGCTGGTCGTGGACGACAACAGCCCCGACGGGACCGGGGACCTGGCCGACAAGCTGTCTGAAGCTGACCCGCATGTTCAGGTGCTGCACCGGATGGACAAGGCAGGCCTTGGGCCCGCGTACATCGCCGGCTTCCACTGGGCGCTGGAGCGCGGCTATGACGCTGTGGTGGAGATGGACGCGGACGGCTCGCACCAGCCGGAGCAGCTGCCCCAGCTGCTGGCCGCGCTGCAAGGCGCCGACGGCGTCATCGGTTCCCGCTGGGTACCGGGCGGGCAGCTGCTGAACTGGCCCAGGTCACGGGAGGTGCTGTCCCGCGGCGCGAACGTGTACACGCGGATCATGCTCGGCCTGCACATCAAGGACGCGACCAGCGGTTACCGCGCCTACCGGGCCTCGGCGCTGCGCACGATCAGCATGGACACGGTGGAATCAGCCGGGTACTGCTTCCAGATCGACCTGACCCTGCGGATGGTCCAGGCCGGC
Organism: Streptosporangiaceae bacterium; assembly: GCA_036401415.1. Taxonomy (GTDB): domain Bacteria; phylum Actinomycetota; class Actinomycetes; order Streptosporangiales; family Streptosporangiaceae; genus Bog-532. Next base: position 2,208 of record DASWVA010000478.1, on the reverse strand, counting down.
CTGCGCATCGTGGAGGTGCCGATCACTTTCGTGGAGCGCGAACATGGTGCGAGCAAGATGAGCCGCGCCATCATCGGGGAGGCGTTCCTGCGGGTCGCTCAGTGGGGCGCCGCCACCCGGCTCGGCCGCCGTCGGCGGTGAGAAACAGGTGGCCGGGGCAGGCGATGGGCCGCCTGCCCCGGCTCACCGTCTCGTCAGGCGCTCTTGCGCTGGCGGGTGCGGCGGGTGTCAGTCTCCGCCGCGGGGGGCGCGCCGCGCCGGCCGCGGATCACCTCAAGGCGTTCCGCCAGCACGGCTTCGAGGTCGTCGACGGTCCGGCGCTCGAGCAGCATGTCCCAGTGGCTGCGCGGAGGCTTGACCTTCTTCGGGGTGGGTGACTCGCCCGTCGCCGCGAAAGCGACCGCACCACAGACCCGGCACTCCCAGGTTGGGGGGAGTTCCGCCTCTGCGGCGAAGGGCACGGTAAAGTGGTGGCCCTTGGGGCAGTCGAAAGCGACCTCATGCCGGGGGGCGAGGTCGGTATTGCGGTCGTTCTCGTAGCTCGTAGAGCCGAGTCGAGTACCGCGTAGTGCGCGTTCGGCCATAGTGCGTACTGCCTCCCAAGCGCTCAGCCGTCTTGGTTTTGTCAACGCCGAATACGCGGACAAGATTCCCGGTTACGCTCCGGTCCAACCCTGTTGGCGTGCGCGAAAACCGCAGGGAGCGCTTACCGGAACGAAGTGCCCAGGCTCAGTACCCTCAGGTTTCCCCATGGCAGGCGGTCATAACGCCGCGGCTCAGGTACCCCACAGGCCCTGTGCGGTGAGAACTTCGCGCAACAGCACGGTCTCGTCGGTCATGATGCCGTCGGCGCCCCGGGCCAGCGCCCGCTCCATCTCCGCCCGCCTGTTGAGCGTCCATACGTGGACCTGCAGGCCGGCGCGGTGCGCCCTGCGGATGAAGGGCGCGGTGGCGAATCGCAGTGGCACCTGGGCGCAGTGCACGCCGGTGCGGGCCAGCCGGGCGGCCAGGGCGTCACCGAACCGCGGCACGCCGCCGGCCAGGCCGAGCGCGGCCACTCCGGCCGGGGACAGGGCCATGCACACCGGGCGGTCCAGCAGGATGCGGGCGGCGTGCAGCCGGCGGGCCGAGAACGACGTCACGCACACCCGGTCCCAGGCGCGGGTCCGGCGCAGCACCTCCATCATGGGCCGGATGGCTGGCAGGTCCTTCAGGTCCACGTTGAACCGCAGCTCCGGCCAGGTGCCGATCAGGTCCTCGATGAGCGGGATCTCCTCGGTGCCGCCGATCCGGGCCCGGGCCACCTCCTGGTACGGCATCCGGGCGATCCGGCCCGACCGGTCGGTGACCCGGTCCAGGGTGCGGTCGTGGAAGGCCAGCAGGATGCCGTCCCGGGTGGCCCGGGCGTCGGTCTCCAGATGGGTGTAACCGAGGCCGATGGCGTGCTCGAAGGCGGCCCAGCTGTTCTCCGGCTGGTGGGCGGCGCCACCGCGGTGCGCGAAGGCGATGGGCAGCGCGTGGTCGAGGTAGGCGACGGGGCGGCGTCGGTCAGCGTCTGCTCGCAGCACGCCCCCCAGTATCGACGGCTCGTGAGTACCGTAGGTGAACAGCGTAATTCATCTCGCTAAGCGTCAGGTGTCCGCTGGCCTTGTCTTTTCCCACTCGCGGCGGCGGGTGTCGGCCAGCGCGATGGCCGCGGCGACGGCTACGTTGAGTGAGCCTACCCGGCCGGCCTGCGGAATGTAGGCCGCGGCGTCGCAGGCATTCAGCAGGGCGGGGGAGCAGCCGTGGTCCTCGTTGCCGATGGCCAGGCACACGTCGCCGTCCAGGGGCGCGGCGAACAGCGGGACCGCCCCGGCGGCCAGTTCGATGGCTACCACCCGCAGGCCCAGCGCGGACGCTGCCCGGGCTGCCTGCGCGGGAAGCGGTTCCCGCTCCCAGGACAGGTACCGTTCGGTGCCGAGCGCGGTCCTGCGCACCGAGGGATGATCCAGCGGGGTGCTGTTGCCGCACAGCCACACGTGCTCGACACCGAACGCGGCCGCCGACCGCACGATCGAGCCGACGTTGAACGGCTGGGTGACCGAGTCCAGCAGCAGTGCGACGCGGGCCTGGGTGCCACGCCGCCAGGTGCGGTTGAGCCGCTTGACGTCGGTGGCCCGCAGCTGGCGGAACCGGTGCTCCGGCTCGCTCACGAGGGCACCCCCG
>DASWVA010000477.1:0-2992 GCA_036401415.1 Streptosporangiaceae bacterium | reverse complement strand
GGTCATCACCACGGCCGCGCCCTGGTTGGCGTCGTTCCCGGCCGCCCGGGCCTTGGTGATGGCCGAGTCCAGCGCGTTCTGGGCGTCGACCTGCACTTCGGAATTCAGGCTGGTGACGAGGTTGTCGCCGGGCTGGGCGGCAGTACCGCCCACCGTGCCGGTGACGTCCCCCGCGGCGTTCACCGACACGGTGTCGGTGCCGGTCTTGCCGGTCAGCGCATCGTTGTACTGCGCCTCCAGCCCGGCCTGGCCGACCAGGTCGGCGGTGGAGTAGCCGGACTGGGCGGGCAGGTGGTCCTTCTTGAGCTCGCTGGTGGTGGCGGGCTGCAGGTAACCGAGCACCTGGGCCGGGTTGGCCCCGTCCGGCAGCGGGTACCTGACCAGCCCCTGGGGCTGGGCGGTCACGCCCGGGAACAGGTCCTGCTCCTCCATGATCTGGAGCGCGACCTGGTCGCTGACGTCCTCGTCGACCGGGATCGGCTGGTACGGCGAGCCGGCCCAGCAGGGCTGCCGGACCTTGGGCCCGCACAGCCGGGTCTTCTCGCTCAGCAGCTGATACGGCACATTGATCATGGGAGCCAGCCGCTGCAGGACCGATTTCCCGCCGTCGGGGCGCTGGGACAGGGTCATCATGTCCACCGAGACCACCAGCTTGGTCTGGTTGGTCACCAGCGCGTTGCCCACGTCGTCGAGGATCTGGCCGCGGACGGCCGGCACGACGATGCTGCGCGTCTGGTTCTGCGCGGCCAGCTTGACGTAACTGGTGCCGTTCATGACCTGGAGGTACCAGAGCCGGCCGCCCAGCGTGATGAGCAGCGAAGCCACCACCACGTACAGCACCAGCATGCGCCGCCGCGACGCCGAGATCATCGCAATCCTCCCCAGTTCCTGCCCGCACGGTGCCTGCCGAACAACCACCCGAGCCGCGACCGCCAGGTCCCGCGGCGCAGGCGCAGCCGCGGAGCCGCCGAACGGTGCAGGACGCGGCCGCCGCCGGGCGAGCCGCGCCTGGCGAACGAACGGCTGCGGCCGAACGTGCCCCGGCGCGGCGTGGCCCGGCCGAGCGGCCGGCCGGAACCGATCGAGCCGGCCCGGCTGCGTTTACCGAATTTGGGCGCGGCCCCGGCGCGGGACGCCGCACCGGCTCTGCGGCCCGCGAACGGGCTGCGCCGGCCGCGGAAGTTGACCCGGGGGCCCTTGGACCCAGAGTACCGGGGCCGGGCGCCCCCCAGGCCGGAGGCGGAACCACCGGTGCCGCGCAGGCCGCCGGCCCGCAGCCTGGGCTCGCGTTGCGAGGTGCCGCCGAACCCGGTCGGCCGGGCCGCGCTGGTGGTGCGGGAGGCCGTGATCCAGGCGTCACCGCGGCGCCGCTCCCCCAGGTGCAGCCGTGGCGAGCCGGGCGAACTGGCCGGCCGCACCGCGGTGGTGGCCAGCCCGGCGGCGCCGAGGGCGCCGGCGGCGGCCGAGGACAGGGCGGCCGATGGGGCGGCCGCGGTACCGCTGCTGCTGATCCAGCCGTTCAGCTTGATCACGCCGAACAGCACGAACGGGCTGAGCAGGACGTTGTAGATGACCAGCGCAGGCAGCACGTGCCGGACCGCGGCCCAGGTGACCTGGGGGTCGCTGAGCATCACGCCCAGCACGGCGTACAGCACAGCGCCGACCGCGGCCGCGGCGGCCGAGATGGCCACGTACAGCGCGGGCGACTCCTCCCCGAGCCCGGCGAGCCGGCCGCAGGCGTAACCGACGATGCAGTACACCAGCGCGTACTGCCCGATGGTGTGGCTGGCAGGCGGGGCGACGTCGAGGGCCAGGCCCCCCGCGAACCCGGTCAGCATGCCCGGGACCGGGCCGCCGGTGAGGGCCAGCGCCACCACCACCAGCAGGACCAGGTCGGGCCCGGCGCCGCCGGGCAGCGTGAGCCGGTTCACGATCGTGAGCTGGGCGGCGAGCGCCACCGCGACCAGCACCGCCGAGATGAGGAGCCGCCGCACCTCAGCCCCCGCCGGCGGCGGGCCCCGCCGGGGTCGGGGTGACCGTCACCGTGACGGTCGGGGCGGGCTGCGGGGCTGATGGCAGCACCGAGTCGTGCGGGTCCTTAGCCGGGCCGGCCACCACCACGCCGACCACGCCGAGGGAGGTGAAGTTGACGAACGGTTTGACCAGAGCGGTCTGGGTCAGGGACCCGGCGTTGCCCTGGACCTTGGTCACCTGCCCGATCGGCACCCCCGGTACGTACGGCGTGTCCTGGACCGAGCCGAAGGTGACCAGCTCTTCCCCGGCCTGGAGAACCGCGTTCCCGTCGAACAGCTTGAGGTTCAATGCGGTCGGCCCCGACAGCTCCTGGCCCGTCCCGGAGATTGAGCCGATCTGGTCGCTGCCCGCCATCCGCGCCCCGACCACCGACGACGCGTCAGTGGCGAGCAGCACCGTGGACGTGTCCGAGCTGACCTGGGTCACGGTGCCGACCAGGCCCTGGCCGTTGAGCACGGTCTCGTGGGCCCGCACGCCGTCCTTGCGCCCCACGTCGAGGGTGACGGTGTCGGTGTAGTCCTGGCCGGCCGCGATCACGCTGGCGGCCACGACCCGGTAACCGCCGCGGCCCGCGAGCCTGAGCAGCGATGAGAGCTGGGCCTCGTCGGACTTGCTGAGCTGAGCCGCGCTCAGCTCGGCACGGAGCCGGGCGTTGGCCGCCTGCAGGGAGGCGATCTTGCGGTCCGCGGAGGGGCCGCCGGTCACCCAGTCGAATACGGAGGACACCGGGCTGGTCACGTCGCTGGCGACCCGCTCCACCGGGCCGAAGACGCCGGCCCCGACTCCCCGGGCCGGTGACGATCCACCGTCCCGGAAATCGATCGTGATCAGAGCCAGGGCGGCGATCAGCAGAACACCGAGGACGAGACGCACTCGCCGGCTGTCGTGCATGCGACTCCTCGCGGGCGCCGCGGCGGGCGGCCCCGTTACTCAGCGCCGGGTCTCGGGCACAAGAACC
>DASWVA010000476.1:0-2751 GCA_036401415.1 Streptosporangiaceae bacterium | reverse complement strand
GCACCCCGGTCCCGGCTGAGGAGCCGATGATCAAGGAGGAGGTCGGCCCGGACGACGTCGCGGACGTGGTGTCGTTGTGGACCGGCATTCCCGCCGGGCGGCTGCTCGAAGGCGAGACCGGCAAGCTGCTCCGGATGGAGGACGAGCTGGGCCGCCGGATCGTGGGCCAGGCCAGCGCGGTGCAGGCGGTGTCCGACGCGGTGCGCCGGGCCCGGGCCGGCGTGGCCGACCCGGACCGCCCCACCGGGTCGTTCCTGTTCCTGGGACCGACCGGGGTCGGCAAGACCGAGCTGGCCAAGGCGCTGGCCGAGTTCCTGTTCGACGACGAGCGGGCCATGACCCGGATCGACATGAGCGAGTACAGCGAGAAGCACTCGGTCGCCCGGCTGGTCGGCGCGCCTCCCGGTTACGTCGGGTACGAGGAGGGCGGTCAGCTCACCGAGGCCGTCCGGCGGCGCCCGTACACGGTGATCCTGCTGGACGAGGTGGAGAAGGCCCACCCCGAGGTGTTCGACATCCTGCTGCAGGTGCTGGACGACGGGCGGCTCACCGACGGCCAGGGCCGGACGGTGGACTTCCGCAACGCGATCCTGATCCTCACCTCCAACCTGGGCTCGCAGTTCATCGCCGACCCGGCGGTGACGGACGAGGCGGTCAAGCGCGAGGCCGTGCTCACCGTGGTGCGCAACACGTTCAAGCCCGAGTTCCTGAACCGGCTCGACGACGTGATCGTCTTCGACACCCTGGACACCAGCGAACTCGGCCGGATCGTCGACCTGCAGGTCGACCGGCTGGCCAAACGGCTGAGCGACCGGCGGCTGGCGCTGACCGTCACCCCGGCGGCCCGCGAGTGGCTGTCCATGACCGGCTACGACCCGGTCTACGGGGCGCGGCCGCTACGCCGGCTGGTGCAGTCGGCCATCGGCGACCAGCTGGCCCGGGCCCTGCTCTCGGGACAGATCGCCGACGGCGACCACGTGGTGGTGGACACCGACGACAGCGCCGACGCGCTGACCGTCCGGCCCGCCGCCGAGGTGGCCACCCAGGCCTGATCCAGGTCCGGGGCACCCGCCCCGCTAGCTGTCCCCGGTGCCTCCGGCTGGCTTCGCCGGCCGGAGGCGCTGGCTTTTCCGAGCGTCGGCGGTCAGCTCATCGAGCAGCCGGTCGTAGTCGTCCTCCGGCATCCCGAGGTCGTGCCGGATCCGGTACCGCAAGCTCAGCAGCAGGCGCAGCTCGGCCGGGTCGCCGCGCCGCCGGCACTCGTCGGCACCGGCCGTGGCCCAGTGCAGCGCGCCAGCCATGTCACCCTGCTCGGCCAGCAGCTCGGCCACCAGGTCACAGGTCCGCGGATCACGGCGGCCCTCGATGTCCTCCTGGTCGAGCTGGCTGATCAGCGCCCGGCCCTCATCCCCGCGTCCGAGGGCGAACAGGGCCCGGGCCAGCGGTGCCCGCGGGTCGGCGAACGTATCCCCGCCGTCCGCCCGGGCCTGCTCGAACCGCTCGGCGGCGACCGCCGGCTCGTCGGCGAGCAGCCACTGCTCCCCGGCCCGCATGTAGGCCTCGGCCCGGGACATGCTTCCCGCCTGCTCGGCCGTGGCGGCGAGATGGTTCATGCGCAGCGCGGCCCGCCGGTGATCGCCGGTCCGTGCGGCCTCGAATTCGATCTCGTCGAACAGGTCATCAGTCAGGACAACCATGTTCGTGGGCGTACCCAGGTGCCCGGTATCCAACCCTTCGCCAGCAGCCGCACCCGGTGCGCCTCCTGGGGCCGGAACGGCACCTCGGCCTGGATTGCTCACAGTTGTCCCGTCCGTTTTCGGGCCCGGTCGATGGGCCCCTCGATGAGCGCTGTCTCGATGGGCAGGATGCACCTCGCCGGTCCAACGGCGATGGTCAGCGCCGGGTACTCTCCAGCGCGTCCCAGAACCCGCGCCGGAGCGCGTGCCGAACCTCATCGTGGAGCAGGAAGTCGATGGGCAGGGCGGACCCCTGAAGCAGCCGGGCCTCAAGGTCGGACGGCATCCGCGGCTTGCGGGCCAGCACCGCCTCGAGCCACAGCGCCGGCGCCTCACGGGCCACCGACTCACCGAAGCCCCGGCCCTCTTCGTGCGCGGACTGGACGGCATCGGTCAGCGAGACCGGCGCCCCGGACGGCGGCCGTCCGGGTGGCGTGGGCTGGGGGCCGCTGTAAGGACCGCTCTGCGGACCGGTCTGCGGCCCGGTCTGCGGCCCGGTCTGCGGACTGTTCTGCGGGGGCACGTAGGCCTGCGGGGCGGGCGGGCCGGACGGCAGCTGACCGCCCTGTGGTCCCTGCGGCAGCTGGCCCGGGCCGAGGGCACCCGGCCGGCCTGAGGGTCCCGGCGGCACCGGCCCGGCAGGCCCGTTGAACCCACCCGGCCCGTTGAACCCGCTGGGGCCGGTGGACCCGCCGGGCCCGGGCTGGCTCGCGTTCGGCGCCGGCGGCAGGTTGCCGGGCGGGCGGCGGAACGGACCGGGCTGCGCCGCGGCCGGGCCACGGCGCAGATCCGGTCCGTCGCTCCGGAACTGGTCCTGCGAGCTGGGCGGGCCGTAGCCGGCGGGCTCGTCGGACGGGCGGCCCCGCCCGGCGTAGTCGGCGGGGCCGGAGCGGCTCCGGGCCGACAGCGCCGTCGCCCCCGAGCTGGCGTCGTTCCGGGGCGGCGGGTCGTTCGGCGGCAGCGACCGGCCCTGACCCACGTCGTTGCGCGCAGACGGGTCGTCGGCGGGGGCCGG
>DASWVA010000475.1:0-1820 GCA_036401415.1 Streptosporangiaceae bacterium | reverse complement strand
TGCCGCCGTCCACGGAAATGACCTGGCTGGTCACATAGGCGTTGCGCAGAATGGCCAGAGCCAGGTCAGCCACTTCGGCCGGGCGCCCGAGCCGGCCGACCGGGATCCGCTGGGCCAGCCCGTCCGGTTCACCGGGCAGTAGCCCGGTGCCGGTGATCAGGGCCGGGGCCAGGCCGTTCACGGTGATGCCGTCGGCGGCGAACTGGGACGCCAGGGAGTGGATCAGGCCGTGCAACCCGGCTTTGGAGGCCGCGTAGTGGGGGCCGATGATCCCGCCGGTGAAGGCGGCCACCGAGGACACGAACAGAGCCCGGCCGAACCCGCGTTCGGCCATCGGCGGCAGCACCCGCTGAGCCAGCAGGAACGGCGCCCGCAGGTTCACCACCATCGTCTCGTCGAACTCGGCGGCCGAGATTTCCTCCAGCGGCCGGCGCTGCCCTCGGCCGGCGTTGCTGACCAGCACGTCGATGGGCCCGAGGGCGTCCTCGGCCGCGCTGACCAGCTGGCCCGGCGCCTCGGCGGTGCGCAGGTCCGCCCCGAGCGCCACGGCCCGGCCGCCGCGGGCGGCGATCCGGGAAACGACCTGCCCGGCGGCGTCCGGCTGGCTGCTGTAGCTGACCGCGACGGCCGCGCCCTCGGCGGCCAGGGCCAGGGCCACGGCCTGGCCGATGCCGCCACTGCCCCCGGTGACCAGGGCCACCCGGCCGCGCAGCGTCATCGGGTCCTGCCGCGCCTCTTCGGTCATGCCGCCAGGTCAGGCGCTGGCGGGCTCGACGGTGAGGGCGGCACGGTCGGGGTAGAAGGCCGCGTGGTCCTTGATCTCGGCCACGGCGGCGTGCGGCTGCTCATAGGTCCAGATCGCGTCGGCGACGGTGGCGCCGCCCGGGGTCTCCACGCTGTAGTAGCTGGCGTCACCCTTGAACGGGCAGTAGGTCGCGGTCTCGGTACGGCGCAGCAGGCTCTGGTCCACGTCGGCCATGGGGATGTACTGCACGGCGGGATAGGTGGACTCCTGCAAGGTCAGCGCGTGCGTCGAATCCGCCACCACGGTGTCACCGATCCGGACCACGACGCGCCCCTGGGTCGGCTCGATCGTGATCGGGTGCTTGACGCTGGGTTCCATGACCGGTCGGGACATGCCGTCTCCTCAGGATTGCGGGTGGTATGCAGCTGTCTTCGCCAACAGGCCCCGAGCGGCATCTGTTCCGGCTAGCCGGCCGTGAGGATGATCACCGGGTGCTGGGCCGGGTTGAGCCAGCGCAAGATGGCGGCCATGTTCTGCTTGACCACGGTGACGCAGCCGAGGGTGGGGGCGCCGTTGTCGACGTGCAGCCAGACGTCATCGCCAGGGCCGGGGCCCCATGGCTGCCTGGTGCTGGTCACCGGCGAGCCGGCCACCCGGTTGAAGTCGATGGCCACCACGTAGTCGAACACCCCGAAGGTGTTGTGGCCCAGAAAATGACCGGCGGTGCGGAAGTAGGACGCGTCGTGGTCGTACTGCTCCCGGGTGCCGGGGTTGGGCAGGCGCCCGCCCGCCGCGGTGAGCGAGTACACCCCGGTGGGGGTCTGCAGGTCGCCGGACCTGCGGTGCGCCGACCAGCCCCGCTCCCCGTTATGGCCGGCCATCGCGGTCCCGGCCGGGCGCCAGCCCGCTGCGGTCCGGGTCCACCGCGACACCGTGTTGGTGGTGCTGGTCATGGACGGGGCCCGGACGATGACGGCCTGCCCGGATCCGGCGGGCACGTCATGGGCCAGCAACGGGACTGCCCAGGACGGCACCGGATCCGCGGCCGGGACGGCCGGGGCGGCCGGGGCGGCCG
>DASWVA010000474.1:0-6748 GCA_036401415.1 Streptosporangiaceae bacterium | reverse complement strand
CCGCGCTCGCGCTGCCGCTGGGTACGGTCAAGAGTCACATTCGCCGCAGCCTGCTGCGGCTGCGGACCAGGTTGGAGGCGGCCAGTGGCCCATACTGACCCCGAGCGCCTGGCGCTGACTGCACTGGGCGAACCCGGCGCGCACGACGGCCACGTCGCGGACTGCCCGCAGTGCCAGGCCGAACTGCGCCAGCTGACGGCCGTGGTCGACGTCGCGCGCGGCACGCCCGGACCCGAGCGGCTGGAGACGCCGCCGGCCGGCCGCTGGTCCAGGATCGCCGTCGAGGCTGGTGTGCCGCTTGAGGCCGATGGGCCGCTTGAGGCTGATGGGGCCCTTGAGGGCCATGGGGCCGTTGGGGGCCTTGAGGCCGATGGGGCCGGGGCGGGGCGGGCGCGGACGCGGCGGCGGGCGGTGCTGGCCGCGGCCCTGGTGCTCGCGGCGGCGGCCGGGGCGGGGATCTGGGGGGGCGCGCACGCGCTGACCAGCCCGCGGACCACGGTGGTGGGCCGGGTGGCGCTACAGCCGCTGGCCGAGTTTCCGCAGTGGCGCGGGGCGAGCGGCACCGCGGTGATGGCCACCGGGCCACACGGGCCGCAGGTCACGGTGACGCTGGACGCACCGGACCGGGCCGGCTTCTACGAGGTGTGGCTGCTGGCCCGCGACGGGCACAGCATGATCTCCCTCGGCGACCTGGGCGCGGGTCACACCGGCACGTTCGACATGCCGCCCGGGGTGAACCTGGGCAACTACTCCCGGCTCGATGTCTCACTGCAGGCCTACAACGGCAGCACCGTGCACGCCCGGGCCAGCGTGGTGCGCGGCGCACTGCCGGTGGCCGGGTAGCCGCTACCCGCGGGCCAGGCAGCGGTAGGGTTTCCCCGCCCGCTTCAGCTGGACCGTGAAGGAGAAACCGTGACCACAAGCGCCGATTCGATCGACTCGGCCCTGTCCGTGCTGAGCGACTCACACGACCGGCTGGCCGCCGCGGTCAAGTCGCTGACCGGCGACCAGCTAACCGGGCCGTCGTACTGCTCCGACTGGTCGGTCGCGCAGGTCCTGTCGCACCTGGGCTCGGGAGCGGAAATCTTCGGCCTGCACGTGGTGGCCGGGCTGCACGGCCGGGAAGCCCCGGGCGGCGAGCAGTTCCAGGCGATCTGGGACGTGTGGAACGCGAAAAGCCCGCAGGACCAGGTGCGGGACGGCGTGGCCGAGGACGGCGAACTGGTGGAACAACTGGCCGCCATTCCGCCGGAGCAGCGGCAGAGCTGGCGGCTGGAGTTCTTCGGGGCCGAGCGGACCCTGGCCGACGTGATCAGGATGCGGGTGAGCGAGCACGCCCTGCACACCTGGGATGTGATGGTGGCCCGCGATCCCCACGCCACGCTGACCGGGGACGCCGCCGGCCTGGCGCTGGACAACCTGCCCGAGATGGCCGGGATGATCGGCAAGCCCACCGGCGCGAACCTGCGGGTGCACGTGACCACCGAGCATCCGGAACGGCATTTCGAGCTGGCCGCTGGTCCGGACCGTGTGGTGCTGACCAGGACGGAGGCAGGCCCGGCGGCCGGGGAAGCCACCCTGCGGCTGCCCGCGGAGGCGTTCGCCCGGCTGCTGGCGGGCCGCCTGGATCCCGGGCACGGCGCCCCGGTCGAGGCGCACGGCCTGGATCTGGATGACCTGCGTGCGGTGTTCCCGGGCTTCTGAGGCTCACGGCCGGGGCCACTCATTGCGGCCTCAGGGTCGCTACGATGGCGCCGTGGCCGACTTTGACGTCCAGACACCCGCTATCGCCCGGGTCTATGACTACCTGCTGGGCGGCAAGGACAATTTCGCCGCCGATCGCGACGTGGCCGAGAAGCTGATGGCCGCGGCCCCGCTCACGGTCGAGGTGACCCGGGAGAACCGCCAGTTTCTGGCCCGGGCCGTGACCTGGGCCGCGCAGCAGGGCATCAGCCAGTTCGTCGACCTGGGCTGCGGGATGCCGACCGCGCCGAACACGCACGGGACGGTGCAGCGGATCACCCCGTCCGCACGGGTGGTCTACATCGACAACGACCCGGTGGTGCTGGCCCACCTGCGCGCGCTGGCCGCCCACGCCAACCCCCACGTGACCGTGGTGGACGGCGACGTCCGCCAGCCGGGCACGATCTTGCCGGCCGTAGCCGCCGGCCTCGACCTGTCGGCCCCGGTGTGCCTGGTGATGGGGTTCCTGCTGCACTTCTTCGCGCCCGATGACGCCCGGGACCTGGTGGCCAGGGACACGGCGGTGCTGGCCCCCGGCAGCTACGTGGTGCTGTCCGTCGGCCGTGGTGACAGCGACGCGGCCGACAACGGCTTCGGCGCCTACTCCTCGGGGGGCATCCAGGTGCACAACCACTCGGTGGCCGGCTTCACCGGCTTCTTCGGCGGCCGGGAACTCGTGCCGCCTGGGGTGGTGGACAGCCGGGAATGGCAACCGGGCTCGGACCAGCCGGTCCACCTGCCACCCCGGGACGGCCAGGTCATCGTGGGAATGGCCCGAATCTGACCGGGGGCCCGGCGGCGGGTGACCGCCGCCGGGCCCTCCGGTGGCCTAGCTGCCGGCCTGGTCGGTGACCCGGCCCCGGGCGTCCTGGGCGTGGTCGGTCACGTCCGAAGCCTGGGACTGAGCCTCATCACGCACCGTCGACGCGGCGTCCGCCGCCGTCTCCTTCACCGACTGCGCCCGCTGCTGCGCCGATTCACGCAGGTCCTGGGCGGCCTCCTGGCCCGCCTGGCTCAGCTGCTGCGCGACCGGGCGGCCCTTCTCCATGGCCACGTCCTTGACCTGTGACGCCACCTGCTGCTCAGCTTCGGTCGCGGGCAGCAGGGACGACAGCAGCCAGCCCGCACCGAACGCGATCAGCCCGGCCGCCAGCGGGTTGCCACGGGTCCGCTCCCGGGCCAGGTCCGGAGCGGAACCAGCCACGTCGACCGCCGATGAGGCCGTGGCCGCCACGGTGTCCTTCGCCGAAGAAGCGGACGAGCTGGCCGACCCGCCCAGGCTGGAGGTCCGGTCCGATGCACTGCCCATGATCCTGTCCTTCACGCTGGTCACTGCGGTACGGGTCTGCTGGACCCGCCGTTCCACGATCCGCGGTGGGCTGACCTTGTCGGTCAGCGCATCGACATTGGCACTCAGGTTCGCCTGCGTCAGTTCGATGCTGTCGCGGATCTGGTCTGGGTCACTGGTCATGTCAGTTCCTCACCGCTCCCTTGATCGTTTCCGGCAGTTCCTTGACCGTCTCGACGGTCCGCTCCGGCTTCGGGTTGACCTGCTTGAGCTTGCCCCGGCCGGCCACGAACAGCGCCGCGCCGACGACCGCCCAGAGGGCGGTGACGATCAGGGCGGCCCAGGCCTTGTTCATGACGTTGCCCAGCCCCCACCACAACGCGATGGAGGCGAACAACACCACCATGTAGCCGGCGAAGCCGGCCGCGCCGAGCATCCCGGCCGCCTTGCCGGTCTTGGTGACTTCCTGCTTGACCTCGGCCTTGGCCAGCTCGAGTTCCTGCCGCATGAGCGTCGACAGGTCCTGGGCCACCTGGCCGACCAGCTCACCGACCGAGGCGTTGGCGGGGCTCGCGCTGGTCGCACCCGGAACGGCGTCGTATTCCGGTCCTGGCTGGGTCATGTTTATCTCGGCCCCTCGAAGCCGGACGGCGTGCCAGCCTCCGGGTAGGTCACCGGGTCCGCGGGGTAGGCCGGGTCCGCGGGATAGCCGGTGGTGCCGGCGCCGCCGGTGCTGCCCGCGCCGTATCCCGGCTCGGCCGCGTAACCCGGCTCGACCGGGTAGGACGGCTCAGGCGGGTAGCTGGGCTCTGGCGAGTAGCTGGGCTCTGGCGAGTAGCTGGGCTCAGCTGAATAGCTGGGCTCGGGCGAGTAGCTGGGGTAGGCCGGTGCGGCGGGGTAGGTCTCCTCGGGGCCGACCGCGCCGAACGTCCCGCCCGGGGCCGGCCCACTGCCCTGCTGGTCGTCGTTGCCCCGGTCCTTCAGGCCACGGGTCAGCCGCCCGGCGGCCAGCCCGGCCACCGCGGCCCCGATCAGGAACGCGCCCGGCCGGCGGCGAGCGAAATTGCGCACCTCGTTCAGCAGGTCAGCGGGCTCGCGCTCCTCCAGCCAGGACGCCGCTCCGTGCGCGCGGCCAGCGGCCTGACGGGCGAACTCGGTGGCCACGCCGGAATGGTCGCTGCCGGACGCCATCTGGTCCAGCTCATCAGCGACAGAGTGCAGCTGCTCAGCGGCCCGGCGCTGCTGGACGGACGCCAGGTCATTGGCGTGCCCCTGGGCCTCGCCCAGCAGGTCACGCGCCTGGTGCCCGGTCTCGGCGACCACCTGGCGGGCCTGATCGGTGGCGGTCTGAGCGACCTGGCCACCCGCCGCGCGGGCGTGCTGGCCGACGTCTGCCGCCTGCTCGCGGGCGACGTCCGTGGTGGACGGCTCGTCCGCCGGGTCTGTGGTTCGCGGAGCATAAGGCCCCGAAGATTGAGACATCCCCGACCTTCCTTCCGTGGTGCGGCAATGATGTGATCCTTGGTTACCCACACCACCTGAACGAAACGCGGGCGCCGCCGGAAAAAGGGTCCGGGCCGCTGGTCGGACGGGCAGATCCGGGTAGAGGAGGGTCGTGACGTCAGCAGAAGGTGCCGCCCGGCACCGCATCACCGTCCTCGGCACCGGCTACCTGGGCACGGCCCACGCCGTGGGCCTGGCCGAGCTGGGCTTTGAGGTGCTGGGGGTGGACGTCAACCCGGTGCGCGTGGATGCGCTCAGCCGGGGTGAACTGCCGTTCTACGAGCCGGGCCTGGAACCCTTGCTGCAGGCCGGGCTGAAGTCGGGGCGGCTGTCGTTCTCCACCTCCTACGCGGACGCCGCATCCTTCGGGGACGTGCACTTCGTCTGCGTGGGCACGCCGCAGCGGGCGGGGTCCAACGCGGCTGACCTGTCCCAGGTGCACCACTGCATCGACGAGCTCGGCCCCCGGCTGGACCGGCCCTGCCTGGTGGTGGGCAAGTCCACCGTGCCGGTCGGGACGGCGGACGCGCTGGCGGCCCGGCTGGCCCAGCTGGCTCCGGCCGGAGCCGGCTGCCAGCTGGCCTGGAACCCGGAGTTCCTGCGTGAGGGGCACGCGGTGCAGGACACGCTGCGGCCGGACCGGATCGTGGCCGGCGTGCGCTCGGCCCGCGCCGAGGAGGTCCTGCGCGAGGTGTACGCCGACCTGATCGCGGCCGGGACGCCGTTCCTGGTCACCGACCTGCCCACCGCGGAGCTGGTCAAGGTGGCCGCGAACGCCTTTCTGGCCACGAAGATCTCGTTCATCAACGCCATGGCCGAGGTGTGCGAAGTGGCTCACGCGGACGTGACCATGCTGTCCGAGGCGCTGGGCCACGACCCGCGGATCGGCCGGGCGGCGCTGCGGCCCGGGCTCGGGTTCGGCGGTGGCTGCCTGCCCAAGGACATCCGGGCGTTCATGGCCCGGGCCGAGGAGCTGGGAGTCGAGTCGGCCCTGTCGTTCCTGCGCGAGGTGGACGGGATCAACCTGCGCCGCCGGGCCCGCATGGTCGACCTGGCCCGCGAGCTGGCGGGCGGGTCGTTCGCGGGCCGGACCGTGGGGGTGCTCGGCGTGGCGTTCAAACCCGAGTCGGACGACATCCGCGACTCTCCGGCCCTGGACGTGGCGGCCACCGTCCACCGGCTGGGGGCCGCCGTGACCGTGTATGACCCAGCGGCGCTGAGCCACGCGCGCCGGGCCCACCCCGAACTGGGCTACGCCGGTTCGGCCATCGAGGCGGTCACCGACGCCGAGGTGACGCTGCTGCTGACCGAGTGGCAGGAGTTCTGCGAGGCGGACCCGGAGGAGCTGGGCAAGGCGGTCGCGCAGCGCAACATCGTAGACGGCCGCAACGCGCTGGACGCGGACCGGTGGCGGGCCGCGGCCTGGACGTACCGGGCACTCGGGCGCCCGTGACCGAGCGGTCCCGGGCCCGGGCCGGACGAGGCTCTGGCCTCAGCTGCCGTCGGCGATGCCCTGCTGGTCGCGCGCAGCCCGCAGAGCCTCGCCCTTGGCCCGGGCCGTGGCGGCCAGCTCGTCCTGGAACTGCCGCATCCGGCGCTGCAGGCCCTGGTCGGCGGCGGCCAGGATGCGGACCGCGAGCAGGCCGGCGTTCCTGGCTCCGCCGATCGAGACCGTGGCCACCGGCACCCCGGCTGGCATCTGCACGATCGACAGCAGCGAGTCCAGGCCGTCCAGGTGCTTGAGCGGCACCGGGACCCCGATGACCGGCAGCGGGGTGACCGAAGCCAGCATGCCGGGCAGGTGCGCGGCTCCGCCCGCGCCGGCGATGATGACCCGCAGGCCGCGCTCGGCGGCCCGGGCGCCGTACTCGATCATCTCCCGGGGCATGCGGTGGGCCGAGACCACGTCGGCCTCGTAAGGCACGCCGAATTCGGCCAGCGCGTCGGCGGCAGCCCGCATCACCGGCCAGTCCGAGTCGCTGCCCATGACCAGGCCGGCCAGCGGGCGGGAGTGGGAGCTGGTTGGGGGGCCAGCCGCGGGGGTGGTGGAGGGGCCCGACGGCGGGGTGGATTGCGGGCCGGGCCGGGAACCGGGCTGAGGGGTGGCCATCAGTCGCCGTCCTCGTGGCCCCAGCGCAGGTAGCTCACCGCGCGGCGGGCCCGGTCGCGCAGCTCCTCGGGGTCGTCGCCGAGCACGGTGACGTGGCCGATCTT
>DASWVA010000473.1:0-3398 GCA_036401415.1 Streptosporangiaceae bacterium | reverse complement strand
GTGGTCGCGCCGGCCGCCGGCGGCCCGCTCGACCTGGTCGACCCCGGCGTCACCGGCTTCCTGGTCGAGCCGGGAAGCGACGCGGCCATCACCGCGGCGGTCGCGCGGCTGGCCGCAGATCCCGCGCTGCGGGCCGCCCAGGGCCGGGCCGGGCAGCAGAAGGTCCGGGCCCGCACCTGGACCGCACTCGGTGACCAGCTGATCGGCCATTATCAGGCGGTGCTGCGGCCCGGGCGGGCCAGCCGGCACCCAGCGGGCGCGGCGGCCTGAGCAGACGCAGCATCTAGGCTGGCCGGGAGCCAACTTGCCGGCTAAATTGGCCGGAATTGCCTCGCCGCACCCGCAAACACGAGGTAGGTCACCCCGCGTATGCAGATCGTTCTGGCTGGATTCATCGTGGGCGTGCTGGTCGGCCTGACCGGGTCGGGGGGCGGGGCGCTGATGACGCCCATCCTCATCCTGCTGTTCGGCGTGACCCCCAGCGCCGCCGTGTCCAGCGACATCGTGGCCTCGGCGATCATGAAACCGTTCGGTGGCGCGATCCACTTCCGGCGCGGCACCGTGCACCGGGGACTGGTTCTGTGGCTGTCGATCGGCTCGGTGCCGGCCGCGTTCGCGGGCGTGTTCATCGACCATGCGCTCGGTTCCGGGCACGTCATGCAGCAGCGGATCGAGTACGCGATGGGGGCCGCGCTGATCGTCGCGGCCGGGGCCCTGGTGTACCGGCTGCTGCTGGACAGCGCCCGGACCCGGCCGGATCCCGCGGCTGATGAGGACGCGCCCGTCGCCGTCAGGCCGGCGCTGACCGTGGCCATCGGGGTGTTCGGCGGCCTGCTGGTCGGTATCACTTCGGTCGGCTCGGGCTCACTCATGATCGTGCTGCTGATGGTGGCTTACCCGCGCCTGTCCATGCGGCGCCTGGTCGGCACGGACATCGTGCAGTCGGTGCCGCTGGTCGGCTCGGCGGCCGTCGCGCACGCCCTGTTCGGGAACCTGGTGTTCGGCCTGTCGGCGGCGATCGCGATCGGCAGCATCCCCGGGGTCATCCTCGGCTCGCTCGTATCGGCCCGGGCCAGCAACTTCCTGCTCCGCCCGGTGCTGGCGGTGGTCCTGGGCGCCACCGCCCTGAAGCTGCTCGGGCTGGCCACAGTCCCGCTGGCCATCACGGTGGCCGCCATCATCGTGGTGGGCCTGCCCCTGTGGGCGGGGCTCGACGGCCGCGGCTGGCCGGAAACGGACTGGCAGGCCGCTGGTTACCGGCGGCGCCGGTGGCTGACCCTGATCACGCTGGGCATCCCGGCCGGCCTGGGCCTGGTCATGGCCGTGCCCTACTTCACCCGCGTCCGGCCCCGTCTGGCCCAGCGAGCGAACCGGAAGGCCGCGGCGGCGCCGGGACGCAGGAGCGCCGGGCAGGGAACGAGCGCGGGTGCGACGAAGGAAGGCGCACCCTCAATCGGCCCGTAGGGGAGCGAAGGGAACCGCAGACCCCGCGCTCACCGGTCTAGCCGCGGGCCCTGCGCCGGTACAGGTGTACGGCGAGCGGGGCGAACACCGCCAGCATCAGCACCGACCAGCCGGTCACGGCCAGCACCGGGTGCTCCATCGGCCAGGCGTGGATGGCGGCGGCCGGGTTGGGGTTGCCGAAGTAGTGCCGGGTCGCGGCGGCCAGCGAGCTCATCGGGTTCCACTCCGCCACCGGCTGCAGCCAGCCCGGCATGGCCTGGACCGGAACGAACGCGCTGGAGATGAACGTCAGCGGCAGGAAGATGATGAATCCGGCCTGCTGCGCCGCCTCCGGGCTGCGCAGCACCATGCCCAGGCACGCCCCCGCCCAGGTGAAGGCGTAGCCGAACAGCAGGGCCAGGCCGAACGCGGCCAGCGTGTCGAGCACCCCGGTGTGGATGCGCCAGCCGACGGCCAGGCCGACGCCCGCGGTGACCAGCACCCCGATGACCTGGGTCAGCAGGTCGGCGATGCTGCGGCCGGCCAGCACCGCGGCCCGGGACATGGGCAGCGAGCGGAAGCGGTCGACCAGTCCCGTGCTCATGTCCGAGACCATGGCCACGGCCGTACCGGGCGCAGTCTGGGCCAGGCCCATCCCGAGCATGCCGCCGATCAGGTACTCGTGGTAGTTGCCGCCGCCGGGCAGGCGGATCGCGTTACCGAACACGTAGCAGAACAGCAGCACGAAGATGATCGGCTGGATGGTGACGTCAGCCAGGGTCTCCGGCTCGCGGCGGATCCGGGCCAGGCTCCGCCGGGTCAGCACCCACACGTCCTTGACCGCCCAGGCCAGGGAACTGCGCGGGCGCGTGTGCGGCACCGGCGTCCCGGGCAGCGTGGTGGAAGTCATGAAGTAGCTCCGTTCTGGTCGCCGCGGCCGGACGGCCCGGGGCCGTCCCGGTCACCAGCACGGCCCGGCGCGGGCGCCGCCTGGTGGCCCGTGAGGGTCAGGAACACGTCGTCCAGCGACGGCCGGCGGGTCCCGATCCGGTCGGTCTCGATGCCCACGTCGTCCAGGGCGCGGACGATCCGGGTGGTGATCCCGTCGCTGCTGGCGGCGATCGGGGCCTCGAGCCGCCGCTCGGCGGCGTCCGCGAGCACCGGCCCGGTCACGTACGGGCGCAGCGCGGCCACGGCCTTGTCGATGTCAGCGCCCGCCGTCAGCACAACCTCGATCCGCTCACCGCCGATCTGCCCCTTCAGCTGATCGGGAGACCCTTCCGCGATCACCGTGCCGGTGTCGATCACGGCCACGCGCTCCGCGAGCTGGTCCGCCTCCTCCAGGTACTGGGTGGTGAGCAGCAGCGTGGTGCCCTCGGCGGCCAGATCGCGGATGATGTCCCACATCAGCGCGCGGCTGCGCGGGTCCAGGCCGGTGGTCGGCTCGTCCAGGAACAGCACCTCGGGGCGGCCGATCAGGCTGGCGGCCAGGTCCAGACGGCGTCGCATGCCCCCGGAGTAGGTCTTCACCGCGCGCCCGGCCGCGTCGGTCAGGTCGAAGCGGTCCAGCAGGTCATCGGCCCGGCGCTTGGCCTCCCGGCCGGACAGCCGGCCGAGCTCGCCGATCATGATCAGGTTGGACCGGCCGGTCAGGTACTCGTCCAGCGCGGCGTACTGCCCGGTCAGGCCGATCCGCTGCCGGACCTGCCCGGCGTCCCTGACCACGTCCGCCCCGAGCACCCAGGCCGACCCGCCGTCCGGGATCAGCAGCGTGGTCAGCACCCGGACCGCCGTCGTCTTCCCCGCCCCGTTGGGCCCGAGCAGGCCGAACACGCTGCCCCGGGGGACGGACAGGCTCAGTCCCGCCAGCGCCTTTGTTTTCCCGAAATTTTTCACCAGTTGTTCCGCCCGGATGGCGGCATCGTTCCCCATGCGGTGCCTCCCGTCTGACCAGC
>DASWVA010000472.1:0-1639 GCA_036401415.1 Streptosporangiaceae bacterium | reverse complement strand
GGCGTACCCGGGGGCCGGGCGTGAGCGGGGGCAAGGTCACCTTCGTGGGGGCCGGTCCCGGGGCGCCGGACCTGATCACCTTGCGCGGCGCCGCCGCCATCGCCGCCGCGGACATCGTGATCTGGGCGTCCAGCCTGGTCCACCCCGGCGTCCTGGCCCACGCCCGGCCCGGGGCCGAAGTCGTCGACTCAGCCGAGCTGCCCATGGAAGGTGTCCTCCCGTACTACGAGCGCGCCGCCGCCGAAGGCCTGGTCGTGGCCCGGGTGCACTCCGGCGACCCGGCGCTGTGGGGCGCGGTCCAGGAACAGCTCGGCCGTTGTACCGAGCTCGGCCTGGACACCGAGATCGTGCCCGGCGTGTCCAGCTTCACCGCGGCCGCCGCCGCCATCGGGCGGGAGCTGACCATCCCCGAAGTGGCCCAGTCGGTGATCCTGACCCGGCTCGGCGGCGGCAAGACCCCTATGCCGCCGGGGGAGCGGGTCGCCGCTTTCGCCGAGCACGGCACCACGATGGCGCTGTTCCTGTCCGCGGCCAGGTCCGGCCAGCTTCAGCAGGAACTGCTGTCCGGCGGCTACCCGCCGGATACCCCGTGCGTGGTCGCCTACCAGGTCAGCTGGCCCGAAGAGCTGATCGTGCGGTGCCCGCTGAGCGACCTGGCCGCCACCGTGAAAGCCCACAAGCTGTGGAAGCACACGCTTGTCCTGGTCGGCCCGGCTCTGGCCGCGGACGGCACCCGGTCACACCTGTACCACCCGGGGCACTTCCACGGTTTCCGGCGGGCCGAGCCCCGCGCCCGCCAGGCGCTCCGCGCCCACGACCAGGACCTCACGTGACCAGCCCCGCAGGCCCGGCCAGCACGGCGGCCACCGTG
This sequence comes from Streptosporangiaceae bacterium, assembly GCA_036401415.1. Lineage (GTDB taxonomy): Bacteria > Actinomycetota > Actinomycetes > Streptosporangiales > Streptosporangiaceae > Bog-532. Next base: position 768 of record DASWVA010000472.1, on the reverse strand, counting down.
ACCGTGATCGGCTGCGACGGGCAGCCGCTGCCGTCCGCGGCCGCCCAGGCCCTGGCGGCGGCGTCCGCCGTGGCCGGCGCGCCCCGGCTCCTGGCCCTCACCCCGGTGCCGGCTGAGGCCGAGCACATCCCCATCCAGCGTCTCGACCTCGCGCTCGACACCATCTGCGCCCACCCGGGCCCGGTCGCCGTGCTGGCGTCGGGTGACCCGGGGTTCTTCGGCATCGTCCGCGCCCTGCGCGCCCGCGGGAGCACGCCCGTGGTGATGCCGGCGGTGTCGTCGGTGGCGCTGGCCTTCGCCCGCCTCGGCCTGGACTGGGACGACGCCCTGGTGCTGTCCGCGCACGGCCGGGACGCCGGCCCGGTGGCCGCCGCCGCCCTGGCCCACCCCAAGGCCGCTATCCTCACCGGCCCGCCCGAGGCCGTCACCGGCGCGCTCCGGGCCGTCTTGCGCGACGCGGGCCGCCGAGTCTACGTGGCCGAACGCCTGGGCACCCCGGACGAGCGCGTCCGCGACCTCACCACTGATCCCGCGGCGCAGGTGACCGACCCCCACGTGCTCATCTCCCTCGCCCCCGCCCCCGCGACCCCAACCAACGGGGACGCAGACCACGGGGACGCAGACCACGGGGACCTCGCCGGTCCGCGCTGGATCGCGGGTCACGCCGGCGCGCCCGCGACCTGGGCTCTGCCGGAGGCCGAGTTCGACCACCGCGACTCGATGATCACCAAACCGGAGGTCCGCGCGCTGGCCCTGGCCCGGCTGGGC
>DASWVA010000471.1:0-4664 GCA_036401415.1 Streptosporangiaceae bacterium | reverse complement strand
GAGGACGTGCGAAACGGGGCGCTGGCGGCGACCGCCGAGCTGGAGGACGTCGGCCGCTGGCTGGAGGACTTCCATCCTCAGTCGGTGGTCGAGCTGGACTACGGCGGCCTGGTCAACCTGCTCACCGACGATGCCCTGCGGGGCGACCAGTCGGTGGCCGAGATCCGGGCCGCCGTCAGCGGCCTGACCCGCGACGAGCCCGAGCTGGCCATCGCCATGTACCGCCGCGCCTCGGACCGCTGGCAGACGCTACGTGCCGCCGGGTCCGCCAACTGAGCATCTGTAAGCCCGGGTCCGCCAACTGACGTTCGACGCCACCGGTCCGCCGGCTGACGGTCTGCTTCCGGGTCCGCCGGCTGATCGGCGCCGCCCGGCTGATCTGGGCCGCCCGGCTGATCTGGGCCGCCCGGCTGAGCTGCGCCGCCCGGCCGAGCTGCGCCGCCCGGCCGAGCTGAGCCCTCCGCGCGGCGCACCGCCCTCGGCAGGTCATGACGCCGTGGTGTTTCGGCCCTCACCGACTGCGGAGCGTGACCCGCTCGGCGACCCGATTTCCGTATCGATTACAGAAAGTAGTTGTGGGATCCCAGAATTTCGATGGCAGAACGTGGTTGATTGCCTACCCAACGGCGTCAGCGTGAGGTAGGTTCGTAACACATGCGTAAACTTAGGTCACTATATGAGGTCACTCAGGTGCCCGGTTTAGTCGTCTCACGAGGGTTGCGGCAACTGTCTCGCTCGGCCGTCTGGTGGCACCGGTCGCAGTATTTCCGATTGTGCCATGATGCAACTCTAAGTATCGCTACACTTACGCTCAGTGACGCAGAGGCAATGGTCGCAGAAGTTTGAGGTAGAAAACTTTGCGCCGAGTGGTCGACTTGTCACCCCTGGTGATGGCAATATGGTCTCTGTACACCATATGGGACATCAACGACAGGCTCCGCGACGGAGCTCCACGCAAGGCAGAAACCGCAGGATCGTAAGTTTCGGTCCAGAAGGAGAGGCCGCAAATGGCTGCACGCACACCCGAGGCAGAGCCGCTGCTGACGCCGGCGGAAGTCGCGACGATGTTCCGCGTTGACCCGAAGACCGTGACTCGCTGGGCCAAGGCCGGCAAGCTCACGTCCATCCGCACGCTGGGTGGGCACCGCCGGTACCGGGAGACGGAAGTCCGCGCGCTCCTGGCCGGCATTCCGCAGCAGCGTTCCGAGTGAGGACCGCCGCATTCGCGTGGCTTTGTCTTGCGCCAGGGGGGCAGTTGACTGCCGGGCGCACCGCACGCGGCGGCAGTCTTCCAGCAGGGACAGGTAGGGGGGTCGGCTCCGGTGGCCTGAACGCCACCCAGGGCCGTGTTTCACCGGCAGGCGTATCAGGCGCCGCGTCCAGCAGGCGCACGCTGCCGGGGCCGATCCGCTAGGCACATCGAATAATCAGGCTGATCCAGGCACTTAAAAATCATCCTGGGGACCCTCGCGGCCTATGGCGGTTACAGTGAGTATCTAGGCTTACAAAAACTGTAATCATGCCTGCTGAGCGGTGGTGTCCGACATAATGGTTCGCGTCTAAATGAACGGACGCAACGCACCGTCGGCGGTCCTCGGTCAGAGAACGCGGCTGTACGTCGCGTTCAGGGGGAGGATCGCACGATGCGTGATCCAGAGTTGGCCGCGCGGGCCGGTTACGCCGCAGCGCGGCTGGAACAGGCATGGGAGCGCTGGCGGGCGCTCCACGGGCTGGACGGATCGTCCGATCCGCTGGCCAGCTACGTAGGCTATTCGCAGTCTGAGCCCATGGGACAGCCGCGCGTCGTGTTCGGCGTGGACGCCGCAGAGGCCGAGTTCTTCGCGGACTTTCTGGACGGCCACGACTGTGCCACCGCCGGTGGTGCCCTGGGCAGCAGCCGGGGCGCGGATCCGCAGGCGGGGCGGCTGGCCGCTGACCCCGGGCCGGCGAGCGGCGCGGGTCACCTGCCGGTCAACGGCCATCAGCACCAGCCGGACAGTGACCTGCGGTATGCGCCGGTCAGCGGCCCGCCGGTGCGGGTGAACGGATCGTCATACCCGGCTGAGGCCGGCCCCCCCGCAGCCGCCCGCAGCGCCGCCGTGGCGCCCGTGGCGGCCACCCGCGCCTTCCCGTTGCCGGTCCCGACGTTCACCCCGATCGGGGAGGCCGGCCCGTCGGGGCTCAGCGACGAGCCGGGTCATTCCGATCATCGGGGACCACTGGACGCGCCCGCCGCGTCGCAGGAACCGGCGGACGTCATGGCGGCCGAACTGGCCGGCTGGGCATCTGGGGAACTGCCGGGGCAGGCTTCGGAGCAACTGGCCAGCTGGGGGGCGCCCGGCGGGGTCGCCGGCCGCGCGCTCAACCGGTCCCGCTTCGCGCGCTGACCTCGTGACCGCCGCCGGACGGAGCGCCGGTCATCCGGATATCAGGCATGGGGAAGTGCCTGACCAGGGACGACCGAGCGCACCGGCCCACCGCCACCCGACTGGGTCTAAGCGGTTTCCCAGCTTCGGCACAGGCAGATGTCAGGTAGGCGAGCCATCCTGGTTCACATGAGGGGTTAGCCCCTCTCCCCAAGACGTCTGGGCCCGGCACGGCCAGGCCCCGGGCCGGGCCCAGACACCAGGGGATTGTCCCGGGTATGACCGGGACCACGCCCTCGACGGCGCATCCAGCGGAAACCTCGCTCGGCGGGGCATCACGGCCATGCCGTCGTGCCCGCCCGCTGTGGGGCCGCTGTGACCGAATGTGTCAATTGTGCTTACCAGTCCCTGGTCGCCGTGACCTTACTTGTAAGGTCGTCATCCGGCGTGTGTGACCGCCGATCACCGTTTCAACCCTCCCGGGACCGCCCGGGGTTCCTTGTGAAGGACGGTTCGGATGATCAAGGGGTTCAAGAACTTCCTGATGCGCGGGGACGTCGTGGTGGTGGCGGTGGGCCTGGTTATCGCCCTCGCGCTCAGCACCCTGGTCAGCGCGTTCACCACCAACATCATCAATCCGCTGATCACCAGGGCCCAGGGCGGCAAATCGGTCGGGCTGGGTGTTCAGCTGGGCAGCGCGAACAACAAGGCCACGCTGGTGAACTTCGGCGCGTTCATCTCGGCCATCATCTACTTCGTGATCTTCATGGCGGTGGTGTACTTCCTGATCGTGGTGCCCTACCGCACGGTCCAGAAGCGCCGCGGCGTCACCGTGTTCGGCGCCCCGCCGCCGGTCAAGACCTGCCCGGCCTGCCTGTCCGCCGACCTGCCGGTGGCCGCCACCCGGTGCAAGTACTGCGGTATCGACCTGCCCACCGCGACCGCGGACGCCATCTGACGTCAGCCGGGCACGACCCAGTGCCCGCGGCACCCGCGGCCGCCCGTGGGATCAGATGATTCCGGCCGGCCCCACCGGTGCGGGCTCGCGGGTGGCAAACGAGAGCCGCCACTCGTCATCGGCCTGGTTGTCGAGTTCCAGGACCCAGCTGTAGCGGCCGCCCGCGGCCAGCTGGAGCACGGTGTTGAAGGCCACCGGCACGTTGATCTCGGTGCCCGGGGCCAGCCCGGCGGGCCGCCCCGCTTCGAACTGGCCGCCGGCCCGGACCTCCTGGTTGCCGTTCGGACCCGGTTGCATGATGGCCGCGCCGTCCTCGTCGATCAGCTTGAGCGTGAAGGCGATCTTCTCGTTCGTCTGCTGCCACGGAATATGGAACAGCACCGCCACCCCGCACGCCACCGGGCCCGGCCCGCAGACCGACCAGCCGCCACCGGAGATGAACAGCTTGCCGTCGGCGACCTGAGCGTGGTCTGCCAGCATCATCGTGACCCTCATGGATCAGTTACCCCTCAAAGCCGGGACGACCGCGCGAACGATCATGGAAGGAGGCGGCGGGGGCGGCTCCGCAGAACCCGGGCCCGCGCCGCGCGAAAGATTTTCAACAGAAGAAATTACCGTGCCCGGGCCGGCTGGTCCACCGGAGCGCGCCGGGCCGCCGGGCCGCTCCACCCGGACCGCCCCGCCCGGACCGCCTGCCCGGGCCGCCCCACCCGCGTCAGCGGCCCCACGCGTTGACGTCCGGGGACCGCTTGCGCAGGTCGTCCCGGATCTCGCTGCCGAGCCGCCGGGTTTCCCGGCGGTTGAGGAAGGCGCCGGCCGCCGCTCCGGTCAGCAGCGGGCCGAGGGACACGGCGCTGCGCCCGGCCCGGGCCGCGAGCCGGCGCTGCAGCTGGCGGCCCAGCGGCGATCCGATGGCCAGCACCACGCCGCCCGGGGTCAGTGACACCCCGCGGCGATGGGCCCAGGCGCCGACGTAGGCGGTCATCCGGCCGGCCAGGTCACCGGACGGCCGCATGCCGTAGACCTCGTGCAGTTCGGCGATGAGCTTGATCTCGATGCCGACCAGGGTCAGCGTCTCGGTGACGATCTCGGCCGGGAAGGCGGGGGCGACCGGCAGCACCGACCACACGCCCACGGTCGCGCCGACCGCGGCGGACGCCCGGGACGCCCCCTCGATCAGGGTTTCGGCCAGCTGGTCAGGTGACTGGCCCGGGAACTGGGCCCGCAGCTTCTGCTGGTCCCGGACCGGCAGCCGCGGGGCCAGCGTGATCACTTCACCGGCCAGCCACCGGCCACCGGACCGCACCCCGTTTCCGGCCCGCCGCGGGACTCTGGCCGCG
>DASWVA010000470.1:0-5661 GCA_036401415.1 Streptosporangiaceae bacterium | reverse complement strand
GTCGGCGTCCCGGGTGTGCGCGGCCAGGTCCCTGGTGCCGGTGTGGCACAGGGTCACGGTGGCGTTCTCGCTGCGCCGGGTGAGCAGCAGGCCCAGTGACCGGCCCACGGTGATGCCGCGGCCGATCACGGTGACGTCGGCACCGGCGATCTCCACCCCGTAGATACGGAGCAGCTCCACGAGGCCGCGCGGGGTGCACGGCAGCGGGCCGCGCTCCCCCAGCACCAGGCGGCCCAGGTTGACCGGGTGCAGGCCGTCGGCGTCCTTGGCCGGGTCCATCCGGTGCAGCACCCGCTGGGTGTCCAGGCCGGCCGGAAGCGGCAGCTGCACGATGTACCCGGTGCACGCGGGGTCGGCGTTGAGCTCATCGACGACCGCCTCCACCTGCTCCTGGGTGGCCTCGGCGGGCAGGTCGCGCCGGATGCTGGCGATGCCCACCTCGGCGCAGTCGCGGTGCTTGCCGTTCACGTAGGCGCGGCTGCCCGGGTCATCGCCGACCAGTACGGTGCCCAGGCCCGGCACGATCCCCCGCTCGGCCAGCCGGGCGACCCGCTCGGCCAGCGCACTGCGGATCTCGGCCGCGGCCGCCTTGCCGTCCAGAGTGTTCGCAGTCATCGGCCTGTCCTCCGTAGAAGAACTGTCCTCAGTAGTGGAACTGTGCTCAGTGGTAGAAGTGCCGCACGCCGGTGAAGTACAAGGTGAGGCCCGCCTCGGCGCAGGCGTCAATGACCAGCTGATCACGGATGGACCCGCCGGGCTCCACGATCGCGGTCACCCCGGCCTGGGCCAGCACCTCGATATTGTCCGGGAACGGGAAGTAGGCGTCGCTGGCGGCCACCGAGCCGACCGACCGGTCCCCGGCCCGGGCCACCGCCAGACGGCACGAGTCGACCCGGTTGACCTGGCCCATCCCGATGCCCACGGACGCGCCGCCCGAGGCGAGCAGGATCGCGTTGGACTTGACGCTGCGGCAGGCACGCCAGGCGAAGCCGAGGTCGGCCAGGGTCAGCTCGGCCAGGGCGACCCCGGTCTTGAGCTCCCAGTGCGCCGGGTCGTCGCCGGGCTGGTCCACGTGGTCGGTGGTCTGCAGCAGCAGGCCGCCACTGACCCGCCGCCACTCGACGTCCGCGCCGCGATCCGGGGGCGGGCAGACCAGCAGCCGGATGTTCCTGGCCCCGCTCAGGATCTCCCGCGCCTCGTCGTCGTAGGCCGGGGCCACCACGACCTCGGTGAACACCTCGGCGATCTGCCGGGCCAGCTCGGTGGTAACCGGGCCGTTGACCGCGATCACCCCGCCGAACGCGGACGCCGGGTCGCAGGCGTTGGCCTTGCGGTGCGCTTCGGCCAGGTCGGCGCCGATCGCGATGCCGCACGGGTTGGAGTGCTTGATGATGGCCGCGCACGGCTGGGCGAAGTCGTAGGCGGCGCGCCGGGCGGCGTCGGCGTCCACGTAGTTGTTGTAGGACATGGCCTTGCCGTGCAGCTGGCGTGCGCTGGCGATGCCGCCGCCGGGACCGCCGGGCTCACTCCCGGCGGTCACGTACAGAGCGGCCCGCTGGTGCGGGTTCTCGCCGTACCGCAGCACGTCGGCGCGGGACCAGGCGTCCCCCAGGAAGTCCGGCCAGCCGTCGGCCTGGGCCGCCTCGTCCGGCGCGTAGGCCGAGGCGAACCAGGACGCCACCGCGCTGTCGTACCGCGCGGTGAGCGCGAACGCCCGGGCGGCCAGGCGCTGCCGCTGGGCCAGGGTGAACCCGCCGTCGCCCACCGCGGCCAGCAGCTCGCCGTACTGCGCCGGGTCGGTGACCACGGCCACGCCGGCGTGGTTCTTGGCCGCGGCGCGGACCATGGCCGGCCCGCCGATGTCGATCTCTTCCACGCACTGCCCGGCCGGGGCGCCGCTGGCCACCGTGGCCTCGAACGGGTACAGGTTCGACACCAGCAGCTGGAACGGCTCGACGCCGAGGTCCTGCAGCTGGGCCTGGTGCTCAGGCCGGCGCAGGTCGGCCAGCAGCCCGGCGTGCACCTTGGGGTGCAGGGTCTTGACCCGGCCGTCCAGGCACTCGGGGAAGCCGGTCAGGTCCTCGACCCGGGTGACGGGGACGCCGGCGCCGGCGATGACCGCGGCCGTGCTGCCGGTCGAGACGATCTCCACCCCGGCCTCGTGCAGTCCCCGGGCCAGGCGGTCCAGGCCTGTCTTGTCGTAGACGCTGACCAGCGCACGCCTGATTTCGATCGTGCTCAACTGCCGATCCTCACTTTCCTGCCGGTAACGGACCATCCGTCGCGAACCATCCGGCCCACGGTCTCCACGAGCAGGGCCCGCTCGGTGACCTTGATCCGTTCGTGCAGTGCGGCCTCGTCATCATCGTCGTGCACCGGGACGCTGGCCTGGGCCACGACCGGCCCGGCGTCCACTCCGGCGTCCACGATGAGCACGGTGCAGCCGGTCACCTTCACCCCGTAGCGCAGGGCGTCCCGGACACCGTGCATGCCGGGAAACGACGGTAGCAGCGCCGGGTGGGTGTTGACGCACCGGCCGCCGAACGCGGCCAGGAACGCCGGCCCGACCAGCTTCATGAAACCGGCCAGGATCACCAGGTCAGGCTGATGGGCGGAGCAGGACTCGGCCAGCGCGGCGTCCCAGGCCCGCCGGTCCGGGTGGTCGCTGGTCCGGTGCACGAACGTGCTGAGGCCGGCCTGGGCGGCCCGCTCCAGGCCGGCGATGCCGCTCCGGTCGGCGCCGACGGCCACGATCCGGGCGCCGAACCGCTCGTCGGCGCAGGCGTCGATCAGGGCCTGTAGGTTCGTTCCCGCACCGGAAATCAGTACCACCAGGCGTGCCCGCATGTGCCCTACCTTATTGGCAGGATGAAAGGCCTATGGCTGTCCCACCCACCGCCCGCCCGCCGTCCCCGCCGGACCCGGCCATCCAGCAGCGGGCGTGGACGGCCGTGGCCATGGGCCTGCTCAGCCTGCTCGGGTTGCTCCTGGCCAGCGGGCTGCGGCACGCGATCTACGTGGTGGCCGGGACGCTGGTCATCGGGGCGCTGGCCGCGTGGCTAGGCGGCACCGCGATATCCCAGGCCCGCCGGGGCCGGACCGGGCGCCCGCGCGGCGCGGTCGCCGGCGTCGTCCTGGGCCTGCTCGGCGTGGCCTTCAGCGGGCTCGCGCTGATCGTGTTCGCGCTGCTGTGGAACCAGCTGTCGGCCTACTCGGACTGCAGCCACGCGGCCATCACGCTGACCGCGCAGCAGGCCTGCCAGCATCAGCTCAGCCAGACGATCAGCAACGAGTTCGGCTCGTCCTCGCCGGGGCGCTAGCCCGGGCGGCCGGCTGGCGGCCCGCTCGCGGTCAGTCCGCGCCGCGATCGCCGGCCCACGGGTCGAGGTAGATGCGGTGCCCGCCCGCGTTGTCGTTCTCGTCCACCACGGCCGCGCCGGCCGCGACGGGCTCCTGGTCCGGCTGGGCCGCGGACGGCCCGGCGGCGAAGAGCGCACCGAAGTGGAAACCCGCCTCGGGTTCCCGGCGGAGCATCCACCAGTTGGCCGCTCCGGCCGCGACGGCCGCGGTGACGCCCATCTCCAGGATCGCGACCAGGGCCACCTGCCATCCGGACGGCCCCACCGCGGCCAGCCGGCCGTTCCCGAGCGGGCCACCGGACAGCGCAGCCAGCAGGCCGACCGCACCCCCGGCCGCTGCGCCGGAGGCGAAACCCCAGGCCGGGGCGGCTTCCAGGATGGGGGTGGGCATGATCCGCACGGTCAGCACACCGCCCGTCGTGGCGGCCAGGTAGGGAGCGGCCAGCACCGCCAGGGACAGCCAGGCCGGGACGTGGCCCGCGGGCAGCGCGGCCAGCATGGGGAACGAGGGCAGGATGCCGAGCGCCGCGCCGGTCGGGGCCACCACCGTGCCCGCGCCGAAGGCGAAGCCGGGGCCGAGGCAGAAGGCGATGGCCCACACCACGGCGTTGGGTACGTAGGCGAGCTGGGTGGCCAGCAGCAGCAGCGAGCCGACCGGGCCGGGTGACAGCGTGTCGGTGAGCGCCCGGACCTGGCCGAGGTGGGCGGCCAGCGAACCGGCGGCCAGGACCGCACCGGTCGCGGCGAGCAGCCCCAGCGTGACCAGCGCGCCCATGGTCACCGACCGGGAGCGGAGCGGCAGCAGCCGGATCAGCCGCCGCCACGGGGCCAGCGCATGGGCGCCGCCCAGACCCCCGGCCACCACGGCCACCGCGAACGGCTCGATCACCGCCTGCGGCAGCGACGGGGCGGCCAGCGAACTGCGGGCGGCCAGGGCCAGCGCGCCGGACACCAGCGCGTAGGGCACCGCCAGCGCCAGGGTGGCGTAGCCGACGTGCGCCAGCCGGCCGACCTCGCCGGTGCGGACCACCCAGCGCCCGGCTCGCCACAGCAGGGCGCCCGGGATGAACAGCAGGCCCAGCGGCAGCATGCCGATCTGGCCCGCGCCGTGCAGGGTGAACCCGACGTGATGGGCGGCGAGCCAGATGGTGATGGCCACCCGCAGCACGCCGGGCAGGCCGTTACCCAGGCTCGCGTGCGGGGCGGTGATCCAGCCGATCGCGACCAGCGTGGTGAGCAGGGCGACCCCGGTCGCGGCGACCATACCGGCCGCCGTGGCCCCGATGACGACCAGCGGGCGCTGGTACGCCGCGCCCGGACCCGCGCCATCCGCGTCCGGAGCCCGGGCGCGGTCACGAGCCTGCGCGGAAGCAGTCACCCCGCCATCCTGGCCGCGCCTCCCCCCCACTGGGGGGAGGCGCGCCGGGGGGCTGAGCTAGCCCTGGCGGATCGCCTCGCGGGCCAGGACCGCGGTCTCGCTCGGGGTCCGGCCGACGCGGACGCCCGCCTTCTCCAGGGCTTCCTTCTTGGCCTGAGCGGTACCGGCCGAGCCGGAGATGATGGCGCCGGCGTGGCCCATCGTCTTGCCTTCGGGCGCGGTGAAACCGGCCACGTAGCCGACGACCGGCTTGGTCACGTGCTCGGCGACGTAGTCGGCGGCCCGCTCCTCGGCGTCCCCGCCGATCTCACCGATCATCACGATCGCGTCGGTCTCGGGGTCCTCCTGGAAGGCCTGGAGGCAGTCGATGTGGGTGGTCCCGATGATCGGGTCACCGCCGATGCCGACCGCGGTGGAGAAGCCGATGTCGCGCAGCTCGTACATCATCTGGTAAGTGAGCGTCCCGGACTTGGAGACCAGCCCGATGCGGCCTTCGGAGGTGATGTCAGCCGGGATGATGCCCGCGTTGGACTTGCCGGGCGAGGCGATGCCCGGGCAGTTCGGGCCGACGATCCGGGTGGCGTGGCCGCTGGCGCTGGCGTAGGCCCAGAACTGCGCCGAATCGTGCACCGGGATGCCCTCGGTGATGACCACGGCCAGCGGGATGCGCGCGTCGATGGCCTCGATCACCGCGTCCTTGGTCCGCTCGGCCGGGACGAAGATGACCGACACGTCGGCGCCGGTCGCGGCCATGGTGTCGGCCACGCTGCCGAACACCGGGACGTCGGTCCCGTTCAGCTCGACGGTCTGGCCGGCCTTGCGCGGGTTGGTGCCGCCCACGATCCGGGTGCCGGCGGCCAGCATCCGGGCCCCGTGCTTGCGCCCCTCCGAACCGGTGATGCCCTGGATCAGGACCCGGCTCTG
>DASWVA010000469.1:0-2134 GCA_036401415.1 Streptosporangiaceae bacterium | reverse complement strand
GGTTTGGCGGCAATTGCGGCTAATGAACGGCTGTACCGTCGGTCGGGTCATATGATACCTTGCGTCTTTGCGACTCAGAGGTACTGCTGCGAAGGATTGAGTCTGCTATCCAGGGGGCGGACCGGACCAGCCAACCTGATGATTTCGGGGACACACTTTTTCCGTCACACAGAGATCCGGAAGGCCTGACTGTTGCTCAAAGACCAAGAGGCTGCACCGCAGCCGATGACGCGGCTCGACCAGCTCCTGCAGCGCATGCGGATCGGGAAAGCCCTGCATGAGCTGACCGGGGTCAAGCAGCTACTGGACATCGGGACCCACGATGGCAGCCTGTTCCGGGAGACCGGGGCGGCGGGGGTGGGCATCGACCCCGAGCTGATCGACGGGCCCGCGCCGGACGGCGTGACCATGGTCCGGGGGTTCTTCCCGGGCGACATGCCGTCGCTCCCGGACCAGTCGTTCGACGCGGCGACGGCGCTGGCCGTGGTGGAGCACATCCCGGAAGAGGAGCTGTCCTCCTGGGCCAAGTCGCTGGCCGCGATGATCAGCTCCGGTGGCGCGGTGGTGATCACAGTGCCGGCCCCGACCGTCGACAAGATCCTGCATGTGCTCATCGCATTGCGGCTGATCGCGGGGATCGAGGCGCACCAGCACCACGGCTTCAAGCCCAGCGACCTGGAGACGATCTTCACCGCCCCGCACTGGCGGCTGCGCAAGCACCAGCGGTTCCAGCTGGGCCTCAACCACCTCTACGTGTTCGAGCGCACCAGCGACTGAAGCGGCACCGCGGGGTCCAGCTGCGCGCTGATCCGGCGCAGCTGGACATCCAGCGCGGTGCCGTCACGGCGGTTGTAGACCGGCCCGGCGGCGTCGGTCAGCACGACCCGGGCCGACGCGACCCCCGCCGCCGCCACCGGCAGCGGCGCCCGCAGGCGCGCGGCCAGGTCGCGAACCGCGGGCCCGGCGGCGACGATCCGGTCCCGGCACAGCGGGGCGCGCGGGGTTCCCAGAGGCTGCCTGGCGGCCACGTCGAGCAGATGTTCCCAGTGCCGGGCCAGTTCGCGGCGACGCCGCAGCGCGACGATCTGCTGAGCCCGGACGGCGAGCAGCCGGCCTGACTCGGGCGAGTGCCCGGCGGCCAGCTGGCGGTCCAGCGCCGCGCCGAACATCAGCGCCAGCAACTGGTCCGTGACCCGGGCCGGGCGGGTGACCCATGATCCCGATCCGGCTGGATCCTGCACCAGGAGGACGGCTCGGCTACGCATGTCTCCATCGTCGGCCCCGGCCGGGCCGGGCGGTAAGTGGCAACATTGACAGCATGCACGACAAAGCTGCCACGTCGCCCCGGTCCGTCGCGCTGATCCTCTACGACGGGGTGTCCCCGTTCGAGGTCGGCGTGGTGTGCGACGTCTTCGGCGGCCAGTACTACGCGCAGGAGTTCGGCGTTCCCTGGTACCGGTTGGCCGTGTGCGCGGCCACACCGGCGGTACGGCTGGACGCCGGCCTGCGGATGGAGGTGCCGGCCGGGCTGGACGCCGTCCGCACGTCCGCCACGGTGGTCGTGGTGCCGACCAGCGACCCCGACCAGGTGCCCGCGGTGGTGCTGGATGAGTTGCGGGCCGCCCGGGCCCGCGGCCAGCGCATCCTGTCCCTTTGTACCGGGGCGTTCATCCTGGCCGCGGCCGGCGTCCTGGACGGGCACCGGGCCACCACGCACTGGTCGGAGTGCGCCGCGCTGGCCGAGCGCTATCCGCGGGTCACGGTGGATCCCGACGTGCTGTACGTGGACGAAGGCGACCTGCTCACCTCGGCCGGCAGCGCGGCCAGCATCGACCTGTGCCTGCACGTGGTCCAGCAGGACTACGGCAGCGAGGTGGCCACCCGGCTGGCCCGCGACCTGGTGGTGCCGCTGCACCGGGACGGCGGCCAGGCCCAGTTCATCGACACTCCGCTGCCGGTTCTGGGCGACCGGCACCTGTTCGCCGACACCCTGGCCTGGCTGCAGGCCCACCTCGACCAGGCGGTGACCGTGCCGGACCTGGCCGGCCGGGCGGCCATGAGCCCGCGCACGTTCGCCCGGCGCTTCCTGGCCAGCACCGGCGCGACCCCCTACCAGTGGATCGTGCGGGAACGG
>DASWVA010000468.1:0-5218 GCA_036401415.1 Streptosporangiaceae bacterium | reverse complement strand
CCTTAGGTCGGGGCCAGCGCGTTCTTTCCATATCGCCTGATCCGACCTCCCTTATATGATCGATCAGCCCGGCTGGCCCAACGTTTCGAACCAGGCTGAGGATTCCCATCCACTCCGTCCGTTCAAAAAGGTGAGACGAGTCGGCTCACGCCATACGACATGATGGCAGGGCACCTGAAGCCGTCGGGGGGAAGCCGGCCAAGCTTCGCGTGCTCAGCTACATTCGGATCGGCTGCAGCTACCCAGTAGCCTCCTTGCTTATTCCGGTAACGCCCGCGTCGCTTCAATACCTCAGCATTAGAGGTGTCCTGCTCAGCTAGACCATCTACCGCACTACTGACTCGTTCGTCCGACACAATTGTCAGGCCATGAATAGAGCTAACCACGATAGTCACATCGGCAAGAACGAGATATTCGATAAAATGGCCAGTTATTCTTACCGCCCCGACAGCAGCCCAAGGCGCACCGATCTGGTTCAGGTCGCATACGTGCGCGTGAAGGCTGGCTACGCCGCCGATTGCGTTTCTAAGCGCATACCTGAGTGAAGTGTCCGGGTCCACTGCTGCAGCAAAACCGTACTCCGAGCTGATTGACATACCATGATATTTGCCACCCAGTCCTCATTCAGTGAGTTACGCACGCCGGGTTCTGTCGCTGCAAAGAGATACATAAGTTGGGAATCCTCGCACATCAGAAGTGATGAAACACCACGGGGCTGTGCAATGCACCTGAACGAGTGCGCCCGTGCCCAGCGTTGTAAGCTTTGGCTGACCTGGGCTGTTGCCATTCCAGGCGGCGTCACAGCACCTCCGCATCACGCGAAGGCTGCCCTGGCGCCCTACATCCCAACCCGCCGATGACCTCCATCGACCTTCCTGCCCCTAGTTCACATCGAGGTGCTCATCATCGGTGATCGCCGTGCGCGCAGCCGATCTCAGAGGTAAGCCAGGTACGAAGAGTTTCATGGTGAATCGACCAAAGCCGTCCACGCAGAGACCGCCCAACCACCGACAAGAGATGGACGAATGTTTGCTGCTGGTCGCCTCCTCCCAGGCCGTGAACCGCAAACTGTGCGACGTCTCCGGGCACCTGGTCGCCACCGGGGAACTCCTGACCCCGGCCAGCGGACCCCACCCGGCAGTCAGATTCGCCGGCGGAACCACCAGCCGCCCGGCGCCGCAAGCGCGTGCGGCCAGTGTTTGTCGTTTACAATCGGCAGTGAGCCGAGCTGTAGGATCGGGGCCGATCCAGGGGCCGGGATCGGGCGGGAACGCCACGGGGGGCAGACGAGTGGAGAGCAAGTTGAGCAGTCCATGGGCGGCCTCCGCCAAGGTGCCCACGGCCAGCGGCCCGCTGCTGACGGGCCCCGCGGTACGCACGTCGCTGGGCGACGTCGTTGCGGAGCGGCTCCGGGAGGCCATCCTCAACGCGGACCTGTCTCCCGGCCAGCACCTGCGTGAGGAGCAGATCTCTGAGTCACTGGAGGTCAGCCGGGGCCCGGTCCGCGACGCTTTCCTCATCCTGGAGCGGGAAGGCCTGGTCACGCTGTCGCGGCACCGCGGAGCCACGGTCGTGCAGCTCTCGGTGGAGGACTTCGGCGAGGTCTACAGCCTCCGTTCGGTGATCGAGGAGCTGGCGGTACGGCTGGCCATCCGCCGCCGGGACGAGGAGGACCTCCAGGCGCTGGAACAGTCACTGGCTGATCTGCGCACTGGCATGAAGCGCAAGATCACCGAGCAGGTGGCGGCCGAGCTGGACGTGAACTTCCACGACAACATCTTCCGTGCGGCCCATCACGAGCGCCTGTACCGGAGCTGGTCAAGCATCCGCATGCAGGTGCGCTGGTTCCTGCTGCTGCGCACGGTGGCGAGCCAGGACTGGCGGGAGGGCATGATTCAGCGGCACAGCGCGATCCTGGAGCTGATCCGGGCCGGCGACGAACCCGGCGCGGTCATCGCGATCGGGGAGCACATCAGGGACGCCTACAACCGGATCTGCGGCGCGCTGATCGACCAGCAGCCCGACCCGGAAGCGATCCCGGACGCGCGCCAGCGAGCCGAGTCCTACCTGCTGACCTGATCCCCGCCGCGGTCAGCGGACCTGCTGGACGAACCGCGCTGTCTCCCGCGCGATCTGGGCCAGCTGGCCGGGCGGGTCCTCGTCGCGGGCCTTCACCACCCGCAGCGACGCCTCCGGCAGGGCGGCCGCCGTGGCCTGCGCCAGCGCGAGCGGGTGCACGGGATCACGGGGCGCTCCCACGACCAGCGCCGGCTGCCGGACCTGCCGCAGGGTGGTCACCTCCGGGCTGGGAGCCGAGCGTGGCATCCGGTCCAGCCGCACCGCTCGCCCAGCCGCTCCGGGGGCGGTGAACTGCCCCCGCAAGCTGGCCGCCGCGGAGGGCGATTCGGCCAGCACCGCCTGGTGGACGCCGCTGTGCCCGAACCGGGTCAGGCCGCCGGCGGCCCCGTGGGTCCGCAGCAGCTGCGCGATCAGCGGGTACGCGGCCAGGTTCGGCGGCAGCGGGCGGTCCAGCCACGCGGGCCGCACCAGGACCAGGGCCGACACCCGGCCGGGCCACCGCAGGGCCAGGTTCAGCGCGATTCCCGCGCCCATCGAGACGCCTGCGGTCACCACCGGCGCCGTCAGGCCCAGCCGGTCGAGCAGGGCGATGACGTCATCGGCCAGGCCGTCGAAGGTGTAGGCCGCCTCCGGCCCGATGTAGCTGGTGGCGCCGTGCGCCCGCAGGTCCGGGGCGACACGTCCCGGCCCGCCGGTGCCGTCCAGGTACGCCCAGAGCTGGCCCGAGTCACCACCCAGGCCGTGCAGCAGCAGCACCGGCGCCGGGCCGCCCGCGGCGCCCGGCTCCCGGCCCGGGTACGGGTACGGGCCGTCGTGACGGACGTGGGCCCGCCCGGCGTAGCGGGCCGCCTCCGGCCCCGGCCGGGCCGCCTCCGGCCGGGGCGGCGCGGTCACGCCTGCGGCCCGGGCACCCGCAGGCTGGCCGGCCCGGCCTGGGCCAGCAGGAACTTCCGGACCCGGGCGACGTCGTGCTCGGCCGCGTCCTGGATGATCACCGGGATCCCGGCGGGCAGGCCGGGCAGCAGCCCGAAGATGAGCTGGTAGTCCAGCAGCCCGGTCCCGGCGGCCGCGTAGCCGGACTCGACGACGTCCTTGGCGTGCACGCAGATGACCGAGCCGGCCAGCAGGCCGGCCGCTTCGGCCAGGATGTCAGCCTGCTGCCCGGCCGTGGCCACCGTGACCAGGTTGGCGGGGTCGAAAATGATCCCGGTCAGCGCGGCGTCTCCGCCCAGTTCATCCAGGAGCTGACGGGCCCGGGCCGCAGTGGACACGACGTTGCCCGGTTCGGGTTCGATGCCCAGCCGGACTCCGGCCGCGGCCGCCGCCGGGAGCAGCTGGTCCAGGCTGGCGCGCAGGTCGCGCCAGGCTTCCGGCTGGTCGTTGCCGGGATGCCGGCGCCACATGCTGCCCGGGTCGCGGGTCCCCGTGCACAAGGTGACGGCCGTGGCGCCCAGCTCCGGAGCCCGGCCGATGAGCGCTACCGCCGCCTTGGTCCGCGCGCTGCGGGTCACCGGATCGGGGTGGATCATGTTGTAGGAGGCGGACAGCCCCCAGATCCCCACCGCCTGGTCCGCGAAGGCCCGCCCGATCGCGCCCAGGTCCAGCCGGCTGAGCTCGGCCGCCGTGGGCAGGGTCGGCAGCCCGGCCGCGGACAGGTTGAGCTGGACCAGGCCGAAACCCGCGGCGGCGACCGCCGCGGCCGCCTGGCCGGCGCTGTCCCGGGGAAAGGTGCGCGCGAAGATGCCGAGGTCGTGCCGGCCGGACCCGTCCGCCCCCCGGACGGCGTCCGGGCCGTCGCTCACAGAGAAACTTCCGCGCCGGACCCGGCCGCGCTGGACCTGACCGCCTCGATCAGCCGCAGCGCCTGCACGCCGTCCTCGGCCGACGGGTCGGTGGCCGCTCCGGAACGCACCGCGTCCGCGAACGCCTCGGCCTGCCGCTGATAGGAATCACTGGCGCCGAACTCGGGGGACCGCCAGACGCCGTCCTTCTCGCTGAACACCCGCACCGAACTCGCCCGCCGGAAGAACGGGAAGTAGGACCGGATGCTCACGTGCCCGCCCTCGCCGTAGATCTCGAAGCCTTCGGAGTAGTCCGAGTGCACGTTGGCGCAGATCTCGAAGCTGGCCAGCCCGCCGCCGGCCAGCGTGCCGGTCCCGTGCCAGCTGAAGTCGGATCCGACGTGTGCGACGTGAGCCTGGACCGTGGCCACGTCGCCGGCCAGGTAGCGCAGGGTGTCGAACACGTGGGCGCCGTGGGTGGCCAGCAGGTAGCGCTGGCGGTCGGCCTTGAAGTCCGCCTCGTGGCGGCGGACGTCCTCGTCCACCACGGTGGCCGGGAACAGGGTCTGCTCGGTGGGGGCCCGGAACCGGGCGTGCACCCGGTACCAGCCGGTGACGCTGAGCACCGGGCCGAGCCCGGCCACCGCTTCACGCGCGTAGTTGATCCCCGGGTCGTGCCGCCGCATCGCGCCGATCTGCACCTTGAGCCCGCGGCCGGCCGCCAGCCGGGCCAGCTGGGCCGCCTGCTCACTGGTGTCCGCGGCCGGCTTCTCGATCAGGGCGTGCTTGCCCGCGGCCAGCGCCTCCTCCCCGACGGGTAGGTGGAACCGGTCCGGGACCGCGATCAGCACGGCCTCGATGTCCTGGGCGAGCAGGTCGCTGACGGATGTGAAACCCGGCACCCCGTACCTGGCCCCCACCCCTTTGGCCAGGGTCACGCTGCGGTCGCTGACCCCGGCCAGCGACAGGTTGCCGGCCTTGGCGATGGCCGGGAGATGGGCGACCTGGGCGATGCGGCCGCAGCCGATCACCCCGAGGCGCACCGGGCGGTCACTGGCGAAGTTCATGCTGACGCTCCCGCGGGAGTACGGCTACCGTTCATGCCCGGAAGATAGGACGCGCCCAGGGCGCCCGCGTCGGCGCCACAGGTTGCGAGCAGGATCGGGGGAGCGGCGGCGACGTTGCTCAGCGGGGTGGCCTGGGCCAGGGCCCGGCGAGCGGGGATGAGGACCAGATCGGCCGCCCCGGCGGCCAGGCCGCCACCGAGCAGGACCAGATCGGGGTTGAGCACGGGCACCAGCCGGGCCACGGCCCGCCCGACCGCCTCGCCGGCGGCCGCCAGCACCCGTGCGCAGGCC
>DASWVA010000467.1:0-4315 GCA_036401415.1 Streptosporangiaceae bacterium | reverse complement strand
TCATCGCCGCCCATGATGGCCAGGCCGTTGACCACCGAGGCGGCCCGGAACCGGCCGCGGCGCCGCGAGCCACCCATGATGGCCACGAACCAGCGGACCGGAGTCTTGCGCCGCTCCGCGGTGACCGCGGTCTCGCCGGGCAGGTCGCGGGTCACGGTGGCCAGGTCGGCGCGGGTCCTGGCCGACAGGGCCTGGGTGGCTCGTTCCTCCAGCTCGGCCAGGGTCAGCCGCCCCGCCGCGGCCTGCCGGCTCAGCACCTCGAGCGTGGCGTCCCGTTCGGAGTCGGAGACGCGCAGTTCCCCTTCGGGTACCGGCGCCCGGTCCGGGCTAGTCACCAGCTGGGCCTCCATCCGTTCTTCGCCAAGATGTGGCGCTATTGTCCCCCCACCGCGGCCCCGGCCGTCAACTCGCCGGTCCGGTCCCAAGCGGTGCCTTCGCGGGCCGCTGCAGAGAATGGCCGTGCTTTCGCGGGCCAATGCAAGGGGAAGGCGGTGGAGGCTGCATAATGCTGGTCATGCGGCTTTCAGCCCGCGCGGACTACGCGTTGCGCGCAGCCATCGAACTCGCCTCGGCGACCGACAGTCACGTCACCGCCGACCGGATCGCGCGCGCGCAGCAGATTCCCGGCAAGTTCCTCGAGACCATCTTGACCCAGTTGCGCCGCGCGGGCCTGATCCGCAGCCAGCGGGGACCGGAAGGCGGTTTCTGGCTGGCCCGCCCGGCCAGCGAAATCTCGCTGGCCGACATCATCCGGGCCATCGACGGGCCGCTGCTCGGCGTGCGCGGTGAGCGACCGGAGAATATCGAGTACCCGGGCGTGGCCGAACCGCTGCAGCAGGTGTGGATCGCGTTGCGCGCCAATGAGCGGGCCGTCCTCGAAGAGGTCACGCTCGGTCACATCGTCGCCGGCGACCTGCCGGTCAGCGTGCGGTCGCTCACCGACGACCCCAAAGCCTGGGTCTGATCCTGCCCGCCCGGTCGCTCCCGGCCCTGCACCGGGAGTGCGGAGGGTGCTGTTTCAGCCAGGCACCAGCAAACGGCGGGCGCGGAGGTCTCCGCGCCCGCCGCTCTGCGGGTATGTGAAAGGTCCGGCCGCTTACACCGGGACCATCTCGCTTACGTCGTGTACGTGGGACTCAACGTGCCCGAACTCGCCAGCGGGGCCGGTGGTCAGGTCTTCTGTGCTGAAACTGGCGGTCCGCACCGCGCCGATGGTGACCTTGCGGCCCGCGGGGAGCTTGGGCTCCCGCGGTGCTTCAAGCACCGGCTCGTTCTGCAGCTCAGCGAGCGCGAAGTTATCCGCAACCTCGCGGAAGACCTGCGAGAGAGGAATCCCCAGCGCGCTGCAGATCGCTGACAGCAGCTCGGATGAGGCTTCCTTTTGTCCCCGCTCCACTTCAGACAGATAACCCAACGAGACCCGAGCGGAGGCGGAAACCTCTCTCAGGGTCCGACCCTGCCGCAGGCGTAGCCGACGCAGCACGTCACCGAGCAAGTGACGAAGAAGAACCATCGTCGCACTCCTTCCCGGGGCAGAACCATCACTCTCCACGGTACCTGTCCGGATGGCCAGTCCGGGAGTCCGCAACGGTCCCTTTCGCTTCTGACGTAACGCTGTAATCAGTGGATGTCTTCCCGGAGACGGCCGAGCAGCAGCGCCAGCGATCGCGCCACCGTCAGCCCGCGGATCCGGTCCCGGTCCCCGTCGAGCGCCAGAGTGCGAACGACCGTGCCGTCCTGGGCGCTGACCGCGATGTGGACGGTGCCGACCGGCTGGCCGTCGGACGGGTCCGGGCCGGCCACGCCGGTGGTGGCCACACCGAACGTGGCGCCGAGCCGCCGCCGGACGCCGTCGGCCATGGCTGAAGCCACGGCCGGGTAGACGGCGCCGTGCTCGTCGAGCATGGCCTGCGGCACCCCGAGCAGCGTGGCCTTGAGGTCGGTGGCGTAGCTCACCACGCCCCCGCGGACGGCCGCCGACGCACCGGGCACGCTGGTCAGGGCGGCGGCAACCAGGCCGCCCGTGAGCGACTCAGCGGCGGCCACGGTCTGCCCGGCCGCCCGCAGCATCCCGATCACCTGGGCGGCCAGCGCTTCGTCTTCCTCCCCCGGGCCCTGGGTCATGGTCCTCCCCGCGGCCCCCGGCGCGGCTCTCCCGGCGGTGCCGCGGCCTTGGGCAGGCGTGCGGCCTGCAGCACATAGTCAGCCCCGGTGATCAGCGTCACGGCCACGGCCACGCCCATCACCACCGGCCGGGCCAGGCCGAACGGCCCCGGCAGGATGTACAGGCTGATGGCCAGCATCTGCAGCAGCGTCTTCACCTTGCCGCCCCGGCTGGCCGCGATCACGCCACGCCGGATGACCGCGAACCGCAGCGCGGTGATGCCCACCTCGCGCACCAGAATCAGGATCGTGGGCCACCAGGACAGGTGGTGCATGACCGACAGAGTGATCAGCGCGGCGCCGGTCAGCGCCTTGTCCGCAATCGGGTCCGCGATCTTGCCGAAGTCGGTGACCAGGCCGCGCTGGCGGGCCAGCCAGCCGTCGAGGAAGTCGGTGGCCGAGGCCACCCAGAACAGGACGAACGCGAGCACCCGCCAGCCCGGGGTGCCGACGGCCAGGCAGAGCACGAAGGCCGGCACCAGCGCGATGCGGATGACGGTGAGCACGTTGGCCACGTTGACCAGTCCGGGCGCCGGGCGCGGCGCAGCACCGGCAGCGGCTCCCGCGGCCGCCTGGGCCGCGCCGGGCGGCCCGGGTGGCGGTGGAGCCGCCCCGGGGGAGGTCAACGCCGATCCGCCAGCGAGCGAGCCGTCGAAAGCCGTGCGGGGTCGTGGGCGGCGGCCAGGTCCACACCGTCCGAGCCGGTGACCGTGGCCGTCACGATCTGCCCCGGGGTCAGCTCGCGATCGGCGCGGACCGTGGTGGTTCCGTCGACCTCGGGGGCCTGGTGAGCGGACCGGCCCTCGTACTGCCCGTTCCCGAGCCGGTCCTCGATCAGCACCTCGACCGTCTGGCCGATGCGCTCGGCACCGCGCTGGGCCATCAGTTCCTCGGCGAGATCGGCGACTTCTTCGACCCGGCGGGAGACCTCGGCCGGGTCCAGGTGCCCGGAGAGCGACTCGGCCTCGGTGCCGTCCTCGTCGGAATAGCCGAACACCCCGATCGCGTCCAGCCGCGCGCTGGACAAGAAGAGCTCCAGCTCCTCCAGATCGTGAGCGGTTTCGCCGGGGAACCCGACGATGAAGTTGGACCGGACCCCGGCCTCCGGAGCCAGTTCGCGGATCCGGTCCAGCAGGTCACTGAACCGCTGCCGGTCGCCGAACCTGCGCATGGACCGCAGCACCGGCCCGCTGGCGTGCTGGAACGACAGGTCGAAGTACGGGGCCACCCCGGCAGTACCCGCGATGGCCTCGATCAGGCCGGGCCGCATCTCGGCGGGCTGCAGGTAGCTGATCCGGACCCGCTCGATCCCGGGCACGGCGGCCAGGGACGGCAGAACCTCCTCCAGCAGCCGGAGGTTGCCCAGGTCCTTGCCGTAGGAGGTGGAATTCTCGCTGACCAGGAACAACTCACGGACTCCCTGGCCGGCCAGCCATTCGGCCTCGGTCAGCAGGTCCGGCGGCCGCCGGGACACGAACGCGCCGCGGAACGACGGGATCGCGCAGAACGAGCAGCGCCGGTCACAGCCCGAGGCGATCTTGAGCGGGGCGACCACACTGTTGGAGAGCCGGCGCCGCATGGTGCGGGGACCTGACTTGGGCGCTACCCCCTCGGGAAGATCGGCGGGGATGCTGGCCCGGGCGGCGTCGCGGCCGGCGGCGCGGTCCACCGGGCTGATCGGCAGCAGCGTGCGCCGGTCCCGCGGGGCGTGCGCGGTCTTGCGGTGTCCGGCCATGATGTCGTCCAGGCGGGCCGCGATGTCGTCGTAGTCGTCAAAACTCAGGATCTCGGCCTCGGGCAGCGCCTCGGCGAGCTCGTGGCCGTACCGCTCAGCCAGGCAGCCCACCGCGGCGACCTTGGCTCCCGACCCGGCTGCGCCGAGCAGTTCATCGATGGACTCCTGCTTGGCCGCCTGGATGAACCCGCACGTGTTGACCATGACCACACTGGCGTCCTGGCCCTCGGCAGCCACTTCCCAGCCGCCCGCGGCCAGCCGTGCGGCCAGTTCCTCGGAGTCCACCTCGTTGCGGGCGCACCCCAGCGTCACCAGGCTGACGGTCCGCTGGGCGTGGTCCGGGGCATCGGAATGAGGACGGGAAGGCACACCGGCAGATTACGGCACCACCACTGGTGATACAGACGTCTCCACCCC
>DASWVA010000466.1:0-6435 GCA_036401415.1 Streptosporangiaceae bacterium | reverse complement strand
TGAAACTCCCCGGGCTCCGTTGTGCCTGGTGCGCGTCCGCCCGGTCAGTTCGGCCGGGTCAGTTCAGCCTTCCAGAGCCCAGGCACTCACCGTGGGCGGGTACGTCGACCAGCTGAGCGAGCTCGTCCACAGACGGCCGTCCGAGCCGAGCCCGTCCGCGCGCGACTCACCGGCGGTCGGCCCGCCGGTGAAGGCCAGGGGCGAACTAAACTGGCCACTAAACGAATGCCAGCCCGGGGACGTGGACAGGAACCGGTGGTAGTAGGCCTGGTTGTCCGGTCCGCGCACCACCCCGATCAGGGCCTGGCCCGAGGCCCAGCTGACCGCGGCGAGCGCGGGGCTGGTCACCGTCTCGCCACCCGCCGCGGTGAAGCCGGACACCCCGGGCTCGGTGATGTACGGCTCGGAATTCGCCCCGGTGACGAGCACGTAGGTGCCGCCCAGGTAGGCGGCCGACGGCCCGGTGCCGGTCAGCAGGCTGCCACCGGCCGACTTCCACCCGCCCCAGCCGCCCGGGCCGTGCGAACGGCCCCAGAGGGCGCCGTTGCGGCCCCGGGCGTAGACCGCGTAGCCGGAGCTGCCCTGCGAGGCGGCGCCCGGCTTGGAGGTGATCGTGCCGCCCAGCGAGGACCAGCGGCCGCTGGCCGCGCTGAGGCTGATGCTGGTTTCCCAGAGCCCGTTGTCCGAGCCCCGGCCGAAGATCAGTGCGCTGCTGGCCCCGGTCGCGATGATGGACGGGGCGGCGGCCAGCTTGCCGCCGGCGCTGAACGACGCACCGGTGCTTTCGTTGACCACCCAGACCGAGCCGTTCCCGAGATCGTAGGCCACGATCAGCTCGCCGTTGACGTAGGTGGTGGCGGGGGCGACCGAGACGGCCGGCGCCGGATTGACGGCGGCTTGTGCGGAGCCGGCCCCGGCGAGCAGGGCGGAAGCCAGGGCGCCGGTGGCCACTGCCGTCAGCAGGGGCCAGGTCCGCCAGCGACGGGGCCGCTCGCGCGACCCTGATACAGAATTACGTGCTTCCATCGTTTTTACCTTCTCCTCCATGCAGGAGCCCGGAGGGGTTCCCCTCCGGGCTCCCGCAATCACGGCCGAAGCCGGGTCAGCTTTCCCTGATCCAGCTGAACAGGCTGGGCGGGTAGGTGGCCCAGGACTGGGAGCTGGCGTAGACCGCGTTGTCCGTGCCCAGGCCGAAGGTGGTCGTGGTGGTGGTGCCGGCCAGGTTGGCCACGGTCAGCCCGGAGCTGAACGTGCCGCCCATGGCGTGCCAGCCGGGCGAGGTGGCCAGGAACCGGTGGTAGTAGCCGTGGTTGTCGGTGCCACGGACCACGCCGATCAGCGCGGCCTGGCCGCCGGACGGCGCCGCGGTCACGGCCAGCCCGGGGCTGGAGGTGGTCTGGCCGCCGGCATAGGTGAACGCCCCGTCGCCCGGCCCCGCCACGTACAGCTGCTGGTTCGTGCCGGCCACCATCACGTACACGCCGTTCAGGTCGGCTGCGGCCGGGCCGGTGCCGGCCAGCAGGCTGCCGCCCAGGGAACGCCAGGCCCCCCAGCCCGCGGTGGTGTGCGTGCGGTACCACACCGCGCCGTTACCGCCCCGCACGAACGCGGCGTAGTCGGCCACGTTCGGGCCCTCGAAGACCGCGCTCGCCTTGGAGGTGACCGAGCCGCCGAGTGAGATCCAGGCCGAGCAGGAGCCGGCCAGCGTGCACTGCTTGTAGTACAGCGCGTGGTCGGTGCCGGGACCGAAGATCAGCAGGTCGCTGCCGGTCGGGGCCAGCGACGGCGCGGCGGAGAGGTCGCCGCCGACGTTGAACGTGACGCCGTTGGCCAGGTCCTTGACCTGCACCGAGTGGTCGGTGCCGGTCCAGGCCGTGACCAGGCTGTTGCCGACGTAGACGCCGCCGGGTGCGGTCCCGGCCGCGGGAACAGCCACGGTGGCGGCCCCGGCCGAAGCGGCCCCGGTCACCAGCGCGGCGGCCAGGCCCGCAGCGGCCGCAGAGGCAGCCAGAGCCCGAGTGCGCCATCGGCCGTGCGGCCGGCGGCTGGTGTTCACTGACGCGGTCATCGCGTTCCCTTCCCATCCATGAAGGGGCGGCCCTCGCAGCCCCGGTTCATGATCAGGTTCGTTCACTGAGCTCTGCCCGGCAAGGGGAGGTGTCCCCATGTCCGTCGCCGGGTCCGCCGGTCAGCTGCCCTGACCGGGCTGACCGGGCTGACCGGGCTGACCGGGCTGGCCGCGCCACCGGTACCGCCAGAAGCCGGGCAGCAGCACGCCGATGAGCACGGCGCCGGCCACCGTGGCGAGGCCCCCGGTCAGGGCACTGATCGCCGGTGTGGTCAGCGACGCCAGTGTGCCCGCCTCCAGGTTGCCGAGCTGGGCCCCGCCCGCACCGACCACGTAATCGGCGGCCATGACCCGGCCGCGCAACTGCTCCGGGGTGACCTCCTGCAGAATCGCGCCGCGGAAGACCACCGTGAACGCGTCGGCCGCCCCGGCCACGGCCAGCAGGGCCAGGGTCAGGGTCAGGGAGCGCGCCACCGCGAAACCGGCGAAGGCCGCGCCCCAGATCGCCACCGTGATCAGCATGGCCCGGCCCGGCCGGGCCAGGTGGCGCAGCGGCCCGGACAACGCCGCGCTGACCAGGCCGCCCGCGCCGATCGCCGCGGTGAACAGGCCGAGGGTGCGCGGGCTGCCGCCGAAGCGCGCCGCGTTGATGGCCGGGAACAGCGCGACCGGCAGGCCGAACACGGTGGCGTTGAGGTCGGCGATGAACGCGCCGGCCAGCGGCGGGCTGCGGCGGATGAACGCGGCCCCCGCGACCGCCACCCGCCACCCCGGCCGCGCCGTCTGCCGCGGCGGCAGAGCGGGCAGCCGGCTGATCCCGTACAGGGCGGCCAGGAAGCTGACCATGTCGATCAGGTAACAGGCCCGCAGCCCGAGGTGGGGCGCGGCGGCGATGATCCCGGCCAGAGCCGGGCCCGCGACCAGGGCGAGCTGGAAGCTGAAGCGGCTCAGCGCCAGCGCGGCGGTGCGCTCGCCCTCCGGCAGCAGGCTGGGCATCAGGGCGGCCCGGGCCGGCTGGTCGATCGCGCCCACGGCGGACTGCAGCGCGACCAGCACGTACAGCAGCCAGACCACGCGCAGCCCGGCGAACGCCTGGGCCGCCAGCGCCGCTGACACCAGGCTCAGCACGCCGCCGGTGACCAGCGTCAGTTGCCGCCGGTCCACGGCGTCGGTGAGTGAGCCGGCCAGCAACCCGACGGTCAGCAGCGGCACCACCTGGGCCAGGCCGACCGCCCCGACGGCGAACGAGGAATGGGTCAGGCGGAAGACCTGCAGGATGACGGCGAAACTGGTCAGCGCGCCGCCGATGGACGACAGCGAGGTGCCCGCCCACAGCCGCCGGAACGCCGCCGACCGCCGTAGCGGCCCGACGTCAGCGAGAAGGCGGAACCGCTGGGGCACAACGCAGCACTATCCCGCGCGGTGCCCCAGCGGGCAACCTGTTAGTCGCCGGCCGCGAGCGGCGGCCCGGTCCTGCGGCTCAGTCCGCCTTTTTCTCCTGGTGGCCGCCGAAGCCCGAACGCATGGCCGACAGCACCTGGCCGGTGAACTTCCCGTCGCCGCGCGACTCGAAGCGCTCATAGAGCGCCGAGGAGATGACCGGGGCCGGCACGCCGGTGTCGATGGCCGCCTCCACGGTCCAGCGACCCTCACCGGAGTCCGATACGCGGCCGCTGTAGTCACTCAGGTCCGGGGACTTGGCGAACGCGTCCGCGGTCAGGTCGATCAGCCACGAGCTGATCACCGAGCCGCGGCGCCACACCTCGGCCACGTCACCGACGGGAATGTCGTACTGGTAGGCCCACGGGTCGCGCAGCGGCGTGGTCTCGGCATCGATCTCGCCCATGTGGCTACCGATGTCGGCGTGCTCGAGGATGGAGAGCCCCTCGGCGATCGCGGCCATCATGCCGTACTCGATGCCGTTGTGGATCATCTTGACGAAGTGCCCGGCCCCGGACGGCCCGCAGTGCAGGTAGCCCTGATCGGCGGTGCTGTCGGTGTCCTTGATGCTGGGGGTGGCCGGGACCATGCCCTGGCCCGGTGCGATGGTCTTGAAGATCGGGTCCAGCCGGTTCACCGAGGTGTCATCGCCGCCGATCATCAGACAGTAGCCGCGCTCCAGGCCCCAGATGCCGCCGCTGGTGCCGCAGTCCACGTAGTGGATGCCCTGCTCCTTCAGCGCCTTGGACCGGATGATGTCGTCGCGGTAGTAGGAGTTACCGCCGTCGATGATGGTGTCGTCCTTCGCGAGCATCGGCTTGAGCTTGTCCAGCGTCGGCTCGACCAGGCCGGCCGGGATCATCAGCCAGACGTTCCGCGGGGTGTCCAGCATGTTGACGAACGTGGCCAGGTCGGTGGAGCCCTTGGCTCCCTCATCCTCCAGCGCCTTCACCGCGTCGGCGCTGATGTCATAGACCACGCAGTGGTGGCCGTCGCGCATCAGCCGGCGGACGAGGTTGGCGCCCATCCGGCCGAGCCCAACCATGCCCAGCTGCATTGGCTTGTCAGTTGCCATCGAAGTCAGCTCCCAGTTATCTGTTCTTCAGCGCCCGGTACCGGCGGATCAGCGTGTTGGTGGACGAGTCGTGCGTGAGGTCCGGCTCCTGCTCACTCTCCAGCTCGGGGATGATCTGCTGGGCCAGCACCTTGCCCAGCTCAACGCCCCACTGGTCGAATGAGTCGATCTCCCAGATCGTCCCCTGCGTGAACACGCTGTGCTCGTACAGGGCGACCAGCGCGCCGAGTACGCGCGGGGTGAGGACCTCGGCGAGCAGGATATTGGTGGGCCGGTTGCCCTCCATGACCCGGTGCGGCACCACCTCGTCCGGCGTGCCCTCGGCCCGGACCTGCTCGGCGGTTTTTCCGAAGGCCAGGCCCTGGGCCTGGGCGAAGACGTTGGAGGACAGCTTGTCGTGATGGTCGCTCAGCGGGTTCAACGTCTTACCGAAGCCGATCAGGTCGACCGGGATGAGCACCGTGCCCTGGTGGATCAGCTGGTAGAAGCTGTGCTGCCCGTTGGTGCCGGGCTCTCCCCAGTAGACCGCGCCGGTGTCGTACCCGACGGGCTGGCCGGTCAGCGTGACGTGCTTGCCGTTGGACTCCATGGTGAGCTGCTGGAGGTAGGCGGGGAACCGCTTGAGGTACTGGTCGTACGGCATCACGCCGTTGGTCTGGGACCCGAAGAAGTCCCGGTACCACACGGCCAGCAGCCCCATCAGCACCGGCAGGTTCTCGGCCAGCGGCGCGGTGCGGAAGTGCTCGTCCATGTCGTGGAAGCCGGCCAGCAGCTCGTCGAACTGGTCCGGGCCGATGGCCACCATGACCGACAGGCCGATGGCTGAGTCCATCGAGTACCGGCCGCCGACCCAGTCCCAGAACCCGAACATGTTCGCGGTGTCGATGCCGAAATCGCGGACTTTCCCGGCGTTGGTTGACACGGCCACGAAGTGCTTGGCCACCGCATCGTCGCTGCCGAGCGCGGACACCACCCAGTCGCGGGCCGAGTGGGCGTTGGTCAGCGTCTCCAGCGTGACGAAGGTCTTGGAGGAGATGATGAACAACGTTTCCGCGGGGTCCAGATCCCGGGTCGCCTCGACGAAGTCGGTGGAGTCCACGTTGGACACGAACCGGAACGTCATGTCCCGGTCGCTGTAGTGCCGCAGCGCCTCGTAGGCCATGACCGGCCCGAGGTCCGAGCCGCCGATGCCGACGTTGACCACGTTGCGGATGCGCTGGCCGGTGTACCCGGTCCACTCCCCCGACCGGATCCGGTTCGAGAAGTCCCGCATCCGTCCCAGTACCTCGTGCACGTCCGCGATGACATCCTGGCCATCCACGATCAGCTCGGTGCCGGCCGGCATCCGCAGCGCGACGTGCAGCACGGCCCGGTCCTCGGACACGTTGATGTGCTCGCCGCGGAACATCGCGTCCCGGCGCTCAGCCAGCCCGGACTCCTGCGCCAGCTCGACCAGGAGCCGCAGGGTCTCGTCCGTGACCCGGTTCTTGGAGTAGTCGAGGTACAGGCCGGCCGCCTCGGCGGTCAGCCGCTCGCCCCGCCCGGGGTCTTCGCCGAAGAGGTCACGCAGATGCCGTCCGGCGATCTCCTCGTAGTGGCGCTCCAGCGCCTGCCACGCCTTCCGTTCCCGCAGCGGCGTCACCGCCATGTCTCCTCCTTCGTCGGACGGGCCCCGAGCACTGCGTGCCCCTCAGCTGCACACTGCTCCGTGGCGAGCATTTCATGCGCCGGTGAACGCTTCGTCGCGACCTCACGGCCCGGGGCTGAAAATCTGCTGGTTTCAAGGACGGCGGTCAGGAGTCGAAGCCCAGCCCGAGCCGGTCCAGCACCCGGAGCCACAGGTCCCGCCGCC
>DASWVA010000465.1:0-1750 GCA_036401415.1 Streptosporangiaceae bacterium | reverse complement strand
AACCGTTGCCCGGGCCTCTATCCATCTGGGCGGGCAGCCATTACGTTGGTCGCGCTGGGCCGGCGCATTCCATCGGGGGAGGAACGCCATGCGGGCAATCGTGTACGGCGCGAGCATCGTGACGGCCGCGCTCGTCGCCGTGGCCATCGCTCTGGTGGCCACCTCCGCCCTGACCCCCCCCCACGCCGAACCCATCTCCTACTCGGTCTCCAGCCGTGCGGCGGCCACCCGGCCGGGCGGGCCGGCCTACCTCTCGCTCGGGGATTCTCTAGCGGCCGGAGTCCAGCCCAACGCCGAAGGCGCCAGCCTGCCGACCAGCCACGGTTACGCCGACCAGCTGTACACGTCGCTGCGGACCTTCCAGCGCGGGCTCCGCCTGGTCAAGCTGGGCTGCCCGGGCGAGACCACCGGCACCATGGTGACCGGCGGCCTCTGCGGCTACCGGGACGGCGCCGAGTCCTCCTACGCCAGCCCGGCCGGGTCGCAGCTGGCCGCGGCCACCTCCTACCTGGCCACGCACCGCGGGCAGGTGTCGCTGATCACCATCGACATCGGCGCCAACGACCTGAACCCGTGCCTGGTCCTGGCCGGCAGCCGCGCCGTCCGGGCCTGCGTGGCCAGGGCCATCCCGGTGGCGCAGCAGAACCTGACCAGCGTGCTGGCCGGCCTGCGCTTCGCGGACTACCGGTCCACGATCATCGGCATGACCTACTACGACCCGGCGCTGGCCGACTGGCTCACCGGACCGTCCGGCCAGCAGTTCGCGCAGCTCAGCGCGCCCCTGCTGGCCACCTACAACCGCGCGCTGACCAGCGTCTACCACCGCTTCGGGGTCCGGGTCGCGGACGTCTTCACCGCCTTCGCCAGCACCGACTTCCGCGGCCAGGTCACCCTGCCCGGCGCCGGCCCGGTCCCGGCCAACGTGGCCCGGATCTGCGCCTGGACCTGGGCGTGCGCGGCCCCGCCCGCCGGGCCCAACGAGCACGCCAACCAGGCCGGTTACGCGGTCATCGCCCGCACCTTCCGCGCCGCCTACCTCCCCCGCCCCCGCTGACGGGCGCCGGCCACCACGCTCGCCCACCGGTGCCGGGCGCCGGCCACCACGCCCGCCCACCGGCCCACCGCTGACCACCACGCCCGCCTCACGGGCCCCGGCCCGCCGCCACACCAGCCTCACCCCACCCGAGATCCGTTACCCGGAAGCGTTTTCAGTGAATATGACTGAAAACGCTTCCGGCTAGCTGAGGCAGAGGTTCCGCGGGGGGCGGGGTCATCCGTCTAGGTCTCCGGCGACGGTGAGCCAGCGTTCCTCCAGGCCGGCCTTGTCCGCCTGGGCCGAACGCAGGTCGGCGCCCAGCTTGGTCAGCTTCTCGTAGTCGCTGGCGTGCTCGGCCATCTCGACGCCGAGCGCGGCCTCGCGCTGGGTGAGCCGGTCGATCTGCCGTTCCAGCCGCTGCAGCTCCTTGCGGGCGACCCGGTCCGCGGCCGCGTCGCCCGGGCCGGCCGCCTCGCCGGGGGTGGCCTCCGCGAGCACCGGCAGGGACGCCTCCCGGGTGCCGCGGACCCGGTCCAGGTACTGTTCGACCCCACCGGGCAGGTAGGCCAGTCTGGCGTCGCCGAGCAGCGCGATCACGTGGTCGGTGACCCGCTCCAGGAAGTACCGGTCGTGGCTGACCACGGTCATCGAACCGGGCCACCCGTCCAGCAGGTCCTCCAGCTCGGTCAGGGTCTCGATGTCCAGGTCGTTGGT
>DASWVA010000464.1:0-2548 GCA_036401415.1 Streptosporangiaceae bacterium | reverse complement strand
CTGGTGCCACTGTCCGTGGGAGTGCTCCGCCCGGGCGGTACGGTCCTCGCCATCAAGGGACAGGACGCGGAGGCGGAACTTGAGCACGCGGGTCCGGTCCTTCGGCGTCTGGGTGTACGGAGCGCCGATGTTGTGCAGGTGGGCCGGGGTATCGTCGAACCACCGGCTACGGTTGTCCGTATCCTGACGGGGGAAACGGGCCGTGGACGCCCGGGCCGGCGGCGCTGACACCGGGCGCAGGCTCCTGGTCCTCCTGTATCGCACGGCTGGTGAGGCGCGTCCGGTCGTGAAGACCTGGGCCGGAGAGGAGCAGCGTGATGGTGCCTGCGAAGGGCTTGGGCTGGCCGGTCCAGCCGATGGCCCCGCCGGATGCCGGAGGGCTGCACCGAGGGCACTCCGAGCCTGAGGGACCGGAACTGCCGGACGGCCCACGGGCCGGCGGATTCAGCACACTATCCGAGGTCGACGGCTTGGGATGGCCAGACAACATGTCCGATGATGCCGCACCGGCGTTCGGGTCGCAGGCTCGTGCCAACCCGCTCAGAGTCACCGGAGCGGACCGTTCTGACGGAGCGCCCGCGCTCGGTGCCACAGGTGGCCCCGCGCAGACAGGCCCCGCGCAGACAGGCTCCGCGCAGACAGGCTCCGCGCAGACGAAGCCGACCCGGGTGCAGCAAGCTCTGTTGGCCGCGGTTTCACGTGAAACGGGCGCTCCCACCCCCGGCCCGTCCGGCGCGAGCGTGGCGGCCAGGAACGGACTGGAGGACCTCATGCAAGCGGGAACAGCGGCGCAGAACGAGGACGGGGCCGGCGGCGTGGTGATCCCAGACGTGCCGCAGAACCCGCGGGACACCCCGATCGCGCGGGCGGCCGAGGCCGCGGTCGGGGTCCGCGCGGCCGGAGTCAACCCGTGGCCACGGCCCGCCGGCTGCCGGGTCATGACCATCGCCAACCAGAAGGGCGGCGTGGGCAAGACCACCACCGCGGTGAATCTGGCCGCCAGTTTGTCCCAGCACGGCGCCCGGGTGCTCGTGGTTGACCTGGACCCGCAGGGCAACGCGTCCACGGCCCTGGATGTCGATCACCGGGTGGGCACCCTTTCGATCTACAACACCCTGGTGGAAGACCGCCCGCTGGCCGACATCGTGCAGGCGGTCGAAGGCTTGCCCGGTCTGTACTGCGCTCCGGCCACCATCGACCTGGCCGGCGCGGAGATCGAACTGGTCCCCCTGGTGGCCCGGGAGTCCCGGCTGGCCCGAGCGGTAGCGGCCTACGACTCCTCCGAGCTGGACTACATCCTTATCGACTGCCCGCCGTCACTGGGACTACTCACCCTCAACGCGCTCGTCGTTGCGCGCGAGGTGCTGATCCCCATCCAGTGCGAGTACTACGCGCTGGAGGGGCTGGAGCAGTTGATCCGCACCGTGGATCTGGTCAAGGGACATCTGAACCCCGAGCTCAAGATCTCCACCATTCTGCTGACCATGTACGACGGCCGGACCCGTCTCGCCTCGCAGGTCGCCGACGAAGTACGCTCCCACTTCGGCGAGGTGGTGCTGCAGTCGATCATCCCCCGTAGCGTCCGGGTATCCGAGGCCCCCAGTTATGGCCAGTCGGTCATCACCTACGATCCGGGGTCGAGCGGCTCGGTGGCCTACGTCGAAGCGGCTCGCGAGTTGTCCCAGCGCCACCCTCAGCTGGCCAGCTGACCAGCAACGCTGGCCCGGCCGGAGCTGATGCCGCCGGGATCGATCCGCTGATGCCGCCGCTCACCTATCCGGGGGTGCCCCCCGGGCGGCCCGCGGTCCTGGTCACCGACCGGGAGGTGCTGGGCCTGCAGCCGCGGGGCGATACCCCGCTCGGAACCTGGCTGGTGAGAGCCGGCGGCACCGGCACCAGGGCCGCCGGCAGTTCCGGTCCGCTTGACCGGTTGCTCGACCGGCCGCTCGACCAGGTGCTGGGAGAAAATGGCGGGTCACCCGTTGCGCGGCGGGTGCCGGTGCTGGCGGTGGGCTCCAACGCCTGCCCCGCCCAGATCCGGCGGAAGCTGGCCGAGGCCGCCGTGGCGGTCCAGGTTCCGATCACGGCCGTTCGGGTAACTGGCCTGGCTGTGGGGGTGTCAGCTCACGTCAGCCGGGCGGGCTACCTGCCCGCGACCCCGGTGGCCGATCCGGCGGCGGAGTCGGAACTGTGGATGGTGTGGCCCGACCGCGCGACCCTGACCGCCCTGGACGCCACCGAGCCCAACTACCGCCGGGTGCGGCTGCCATCGCGGTACCCGGCGCGACTGAGTGCGGGCCAGCTGGTCACGGGCGGGTGGCTCTACGTGTCCCGGCACGGCCATCTGCTCAACGCGGCCGGCGGATCGCGTCGGCTCACCGATCAGGCCACCCTCATCGCCTCGCTACTGGCTGAGGTTCCGGCGTTGCGGGCACTGGCCGGGACCACTCCGCAGCAGTGGATCGACCGGACGCGCTCCCCCGGGGTGCGGAACGCCATCCGCGAACGTTTCGATCAGGCTGGCCTGGTGCAGCGGCCGGGGGCCCGC
>DASWVA010000463.1:0-16213 GCA_036401415.1 Streptosporangiaceae bacterium | reverse complement strand
CATCGGCTCGGCGGGCTCGATTCTGTCCATCGGCTCGGCGGGCTCGATCCTGTCCATCGGCTCGACCGGGTCGATCTTGTCGATCGGCTCCGCGGGCTCGGTCGGCTCGGTCGGCTCGGTCGCCTCCCTGGCGTCGCTGATGTCGGCCCTCTCCATCGGCTCGATATTCAGCTTCGCGTCCATCCGGTCCGGTTTCGCGGCCCGGTCGGCCGGCACCATGAACACCCCGCGGGCTCTCGGGGGCGCCCAGCGTGGCTGAGGCGGCGCCCCCTCAGGCATCGCCGCTCACAACGTCTGTCCTTTTCCGTTCCCGCGTACCCCGGCCGCGCGTACCCCGGCCGCGCGGCGCAGGCGCCCCCGGAGCGGCTTCGCCGAGTACCCGCCGTCCTCGAGCCCGGCCCGCCGCTCGAAGACGTTGCGGGCGCCGAAGTCCCCGCACAGCGTCCACGACACCAGCGCCGCGGCACCGTACAGCGGCAGCATGGCCAGCCCGCCACAGCAGGCGTACTGGGTCGCGTGCCGTGCCTCGTGCGCGAACAGCCGCCGGTCGCCGCGAAACTCCGCGTCCGCCCGCCGGGTCACCAGCACGCTCCCGACGCAGAAGGCCGACGCCGGCGCCGGCCACCGGAAGCCGGCCGCGACCAGCAGCCCGTCCCCGGCCCGGCGCACCCGCGCCCGGCCCGCCACCGCCACCGCCAGCCCGGCGACCGTGGACCCGTTGACCAGGTTGACCACCGCCCGCACCCGGTACCGCCCTCGCATCAGGTGCCGGCCGCGCGCAGGCAGGTAGCGTCCTCGAACGGACCGGCGATCATCAAGCCGGCCGGGAGGCCGGGGCAGGCCCGGCCGGGGGTGGGATGGTCATGGCCAGCCTCCGATGTGGGGTGCGCGGCGTCCGGGCGAGATACCCCGGAAGGGGCGGGGCGTCACCCGTCGGTGTCCGCGGTGGCCGGGGTGGGCTTCTTGGCGTGGGCCGGGGCGGGGGCGGGCGGCGGTGTGATGCAGCCCACGCAGGCGGGCTGGCCGTGGAAATAGGCCGGGATGCTGGCGGAGTCGGTGGCCGGATTGGTGGCGAGCAGGATCGGCGCCCGGGGGGCCTGGCTGAAGTCGAAGTCCTGATCCAGGCTGCCCAGGACCGGCTCGCTCTCCCGGACGTCGGGCCGTGGGTCGGGCCGCCCGTCGGTGGCCGGGTTGAGCCGGTCGCCACCCAGGAAGTCGTCTTCAATGAACTTCAGGTACCCGTCGCTGCTCAGAGTCTGGTGGTCGATGTAGCCGCGCTTGGCGTAGGGGGAGATGACGAGCCCCGGCACCCGCAGGCCGTAGCCGTTCTGGTCCACTGACGGCGGGTTCACATTGTCGTAGAACCCGCCCCAGTCGTCCCAGGCCAGGAAGATCGCGGTGGAGTCCCAGTCCGGGCTCTTCATCGCGGCGTTGATGATCGAGGTGACGTAGGCCTGGCCCTGGTGCACGCTGGCCGGAGGGTGCTCGCTGTCCGGGCTGGACGGCGTTATCCAGCTGACCGAAGGCAGCGTGCCCGCCCTGGCCGCGCTGAAGTACGAGTCCAGGTCCTTGATGTCGCTGAGCTGGTGGTCACTTCGGACGTCGCCGAACAGCGGCAGCGGGTTCCAGATGCCGGGCGTTCTGGCGCTCTGGGTGACCGGGGCGCAGGTCTCGGCCGAGTCGTTGGCGCAGTCCGGCTGCATGCCGGTCTGCACGTAGTACGACCAGCTCACGTGATGGGCGTAAAGCAGCCAGGTGATGTCGGTCCAGGCCAGGTCGATCGAGGTCTTCCCGTCGGCGACCTCGGAGTTCACCGCCTTGTTGAACTGCTTCACCCCGTAGGGCCCCACGATGTTGTTCACGCAGCTCATCGGCGCCTGGTTCTTGCACCTGGCCGACCACGCCGACACCATGTACAGGTGGTCGGGCAGCGACCAGGACTTGACCGGCTCGTACATGTGATCCTGCAGCACGAAGTCGTTGGCGTAGGCCCAGTAGTTCGGGATCTCCGCGCTGGTGTGGTAGCCCATCACGTCCGGGGTGGCGCCCCCTTGACAAGCCGGGTCGTCGGGGTTGGTACAGGTCTTTTTAGCGGCGTCGCGTTCCTTGATGAACCCGTCCATCTTCCCGCCGTCGGCGTCCGCGACCGCGTTGGCCTCGCCGTGCGGGCCGCCCCCGTTGACGTCGGCGGTGTCGTGGTACGGCCGGGAACATCCACCCGCCGGGTTCGGCACGCACACGGTGGGGGCGCCGTTCCGCATCGGAATCCCGTCCACCCCCGGGTACGTGCCGAAGTAGGAGTCGAACGACCGGTTCTCCTGCATCACGATGACCACGTGCTTGATCTTGTGGATGCCGGACGACGGGCCGGTGGGCGAGGCGGTTGAGGCGGTTGAGGCGTTCGCCGAGGGGGATGCGGGGGAATGCGTGCCGGTGCATGCGGCGAGCAGCCCGGCGGACACCACGCATACCCCAGCCGCGAGCACGGAAGTAACGCGCCTCGGTACAGTGCCGGAAGTCATGCCGTGACGATAGGCGGCCGTCCTTTGAAAGCCGTGTGCCAACTCTGGGGAAACCCTGAGGTTGTTCTCAGCCCCGGCCAGGGTGGGACCCGCTCAGGCCGGGAGGCACCGTGATGACCGGTTCCGGTCAGTGGGGCCGGGCCCGGGCCGGCCGCCGGCCGCTGCTTCTGGCCGCCGTGACCACGGCCGTGCTGTCCGCCGCGGCGGCCTGCACGTCAGGCGGGAGCCAGCCTCACGCCAGCGACTCGGCCGCCGCGCCGGCCGCGAGCAGCACCTCAGCCGCGCCGGCTGCCGCACCCGCCTCACCGGTCCCGGCGGCCGGCGCCACCCAGGCCGCCGACTGGCCCACCTATGACCGCACCGCGGCCCGGAGCGGCGTCTCGGTCACCACTCCCGCTCCGGGCCGCGTGCGGAAGGCCTGGACGGCGGCGGTCGACGGCGAGGTGTACTCCCAGCCGCTGATCGTCGGCGCGACGGTGCTCATCGCCACCGAGAACGACACCGTCTACGCGCTGAACGCCAGCACCGGGGCGGTGCGCTGGTCGCGCCATCTGGCCTCACCGGTGCCGTCCGGGCTGCCGTGTGGCAACGTGGATCCGTCCGGGATCACCGGCACGCCCGTAGCCGACCCCGGCCACGGCCGGCTCTGGGTGGTCACGTTCACCGCGCAGCCGTCCTACCGCCACACGCTGTGGGCGCTCAGCCTGGCCACCGGGCGCCCCGAGTCCCAGCGCGCGATCGACCTGGCCGGGACCGATCCCAGGGCCCAGCAGGAGCGGGGCGCCCTGACCCTGCTCGGGAGCCGGGTGTACGTGCCGTTCGGCGGCCTGTACGGGGACTGCTCGGACTACAAGGGCCGGGTGGTGGGCGCCCCGGTGTCCGGGAGCGGGCCGCTGGTCAGCTTCACCACCGCCAGCCAGCGCCAGGCCGGCATCTGGGCCCCGGCCGGCGAGTCCGCCCGGGACGGCAGCCTGTACGTGGCCACCGGCAACGGCATGCCGTACAACCAGGTGGGCGACTCCGACAGCGTGCTGCGGCTCAGCCCGGCACTGGCCGTGCAGAGCCTGTTCACCCCGGCCAACTTCGCGTCACTGTCCGCCGAGGACCAGGACCTGGGCTCCACCGCACCGGCGCTGCTGCCGGGTGGGCTGGTGTTCGAAGTCGGCAAGGAAGGCGTCGGCTACGTGCTGAACGGCTCCCGGCTGGGTGGCACCGGCGGTGAGCTGACCTCGGCGAACGTCTGCGAGGGCGGGTTCGGCGGCGACGCGGTGGACGGCGGCACAGTGGTGTTTTCCTGCTATCGCAGCCTGCGCGCCGTGCAGGTCACCGGGGGGCTCAGGCCGCGGCTGGCGGTGCGCTGGTCGGTCACCGGTGGCAACCCCGGCCCCCCGGTCATCGCGGGCGGCGTGGTGTGGGACGTCGACCGGAACGGCACCCTGGCCGGCTACCAGCTGTCCGACGGCAAGCAGGTTTACCGCACCCGGGACCGCGCCCCCGCGACCAGCTTCCCGAGCCTGGCCGCGTCCGGCACCCGCCTGGTGGTCCCGGCCGGCCCGGAGGTCGTCGCCTACACCGGGGCCTGACCCCCGGGCGGCCGGCGCGGGCCGCCCGCGGGGTCAGTCGTAGTGGCGTAGCCCGGGCCACAGCTGACCCCACGGGTGGCGAAGCCCGGTACAGACGAACACCTGACCCTGGTAGTTCTCGTTCCTGATGCCCCACGGGTTGGACACTGTGGCCGCCTGCCGCACGTTCCGGAAGTACTGACGCAGGTAGCTGATGTTGCTGCTCCGGTTGGAGCCGCCGGGACCCAGCAGCACCGCGACCACCGTGCTGGCGCGCGGGCGGCCCGGCCCCCACCACCATTCGGTGTCGTGCCCGCTGACCGCGGTGGGCAGGCCCTGGCCGCGGCCGAGCTCGTTGATCGCGCCTGCCTCCCCGAAGTCGCCGGTGAAGATCACCGCGTTGGCCCGCTGCCGGGCCGGCAGCGTGAACCATACCCCCCGGACCGTGCTGACCAGCTGCGGCCAGCCGACGGTCTGGTTCTGCACCGGGAACACCGCGCTGGTCACGTTGACGTCGGCGATCGGCAGCAGCGGCAGCAGGAACGGCGCGAACACCAGCGCGCTGACCGTCAGCCCGCCCGCGAACCGGTAGATCCGCGACCGCCGCGCCACCAGCCAGCCGTCCAGTGCCACCGCGCCCGCCGCCAGCAGAGCCACGTACGCCCCGGCCACGTAGTAGATCTGGGCGCCGGTGGTGAGCATGAACATCACGAACAGCAGCGCCCACGCCCAGACCAGGGCCCGCCACAGCGGCCGCCCCGACCGCCACAGGAAGCGCATCCCGGCCGCCGCGCCCCAGACCCGGAACAGGCCCAGCACGATCAGCTGCCCGACGATCCAGACCACGATGTTGGCGGGGCCGCCGTTGTTCTGGCTCAGCGACCGGGTCATGGCGATCGTGGCCCACCCGTGCGTGGCCTGCCACCAGATGTCCGGGATCTCCAGCGCTACCGCGATCGCCGCGCCGGCCCCGAACCACTTGTTCAGCACGGTCCTGGCGGCCCCGGACAAAAACGCGCCGATAACGATCGCGATGGCGAACAACCCGACCAGGTGCTTGTTCTCGGCACCCAGCCCGAGCACGACGCCGGCCGGGATCCACCCGCGCAGATCGCCGGTGCGGCCGATCCGGGCCACCAGGAACGCCAGCGCGCCCCAGGCCGCGATGTCGAACGCGGTCGGCCCGAACAGGTGGTCGGCCCCGAACACGGCCGGCATGGTGGCCACCGCGAAGGCCGCCAGCAGCTGAGCCCGCCGGCCACCTCCGAACTCGCGGGCGGTCAGCCCGGCCAGGATCACCGTGCCCCACGCGGCCAGCGCCGGCCACAGGTGCAGGCCCACCAGCGACACGCCGAACAGCCTGAGCGACACCCAGGCCATCAGCGGCGTGAACACCGGCTGGTCCACGTAGCTGGCCTGCAGGTGCCGGGCACAGTCCAGGAAATACAGCTCGTCGTGATAAAAGCCGTACCGGTCCGACAGCGCCATCAGCACCGCGAACAGCAGGCCGCCGACTGCAATCACCCACCGGCTGAACGGCGCCAGGGCCGCGACCGCAGGCTCGGTTGCGCTCGCTCCCGGCATTCCCGCGCCGGGCTCACGTATCTCGATCTCAGACATGACCCGAGCGTCCCCCCTCGACCCCGGCCTGGCATCGGAGCGTGGGCCGCCGTCCGGTATGGCTCCGGTCTCATACCACGGTTGGCCCCACGGCCTGATGCGTTAATACCGCGGCTGGACTTATGTTCGGAGACGTGAGCCGGACGATACTGATGCCATGAGCTGGGCGTTGCGCCGGTACCGATGGCCGGTCTGGATCGTGATCTACGCGCTGGTCGGACTACTGACGTTCCCACTGGAAGCGCCGGGAGCGACCGCGCTGCCGTTCCAGTTCGTCTGCTACGTGGTGGCCGGGGTCGCCATCCTGGGCGTGTTCTCGCTGGACCACGTGCCCGCGGCCGTGCGCTGGCGGGGGCGCGCGCTGCCGGTCACCTTGTGGGTCCTGGCCGCCGCGGGCGGACTGGCCGCCACCGCCGGGTTCAACGAGAACAACTGCGCGGTGACGCTGGCCAGCATGGCCGCGACCACGGCGGCAATTGAACTTCGCCGTTGGCAGGCCGGGGTGGTGATCGTGGCCAGCACCGTGGGCCTGGAAGCCAACTTGCTCATCTTTCACGATGGCTTCCCGTACTTGTCGACGTTCCTGCTTTACCCGTTCGTGCCGGTGACTGGCCTGTTCCTCGGTCACTTCATCCGGACCCGGCAGGAGCAGGGCGAGCAGTCCGCCGCCCTGCTGGCCCGTACCCGGCAACTGCAGGCCGAGCAGAGCCGGACCGAGGTGCTGAACGAGCGGGCCCGGATCGCCCGGGAAATCCACGATGTGCTGGCCCACTCGCTCGGCGCCTTGTCGATCCAGATCCAGGCGGCCCGAGCCGTCCTGACCGACCACCAGGACATCGAGCGGGCCCTGGAGGTCCTCGGTGCCGCCCAGCGGCTGGCCTCCGACGGCCTGACCGAGACCCGCCGCGCCGTGCACGCGCTCCGTGCCGACGCGCTACCACTGGACCAGGAACTGAGCCAGGCGGCCCGGGCCCACCGCGAGCGGTACGGCGCCGACGTCGCCTTCACCGTCGGCGGCACGTCCCGGGCGCTGCCACCGGAGGCCACCGTGGCCCTGCTCCGCACCGCGCAGGAGGCGCTGGTCAACGCGGCCAAGCACGCGCCCGGCCTGCGGGTCTCGATCCGTTTGGACTACGGTGACGGCGAAATTTGCCTCATCGTCGTGAACGACCTGCCCGGTGACGGCCCGGCCCCCGGGACCGCGGCGCCTGGCCTTCGCACCCTGGACGCCGGCTACGGGCTGACCGGGATGGGTGAGCGTCTGCGGCTCCTGAACGGAACCCTGGTGACGGGCGCCCGGGACGGTCACTGGGTCGTCGCCGCCGGGCTCCCGCTGGCTACGTCGCCGTCAGCGCCCCCGGCCGGCGCGCCCCAGCCTGCCCCCCTGCTGGCGTCATGACCACGGAGGCCCCCGACCCGCTCCGTGTGGTCATCGCCGACGATCAGGCCAGCGTGCGTGAGGGCCTGGTTCTGCTGCTCAGCGGCCTGCCCGGCATCGAGGTGGTCGGCGCCGCCGCCGACGGTGAGCAGGCTGTCGCCCAGGTGGCCGAGCACCACCCCGACGCCATCCTGCTCGACCTGAACATGCCCGTCCTGGACGGCATCGGCGCCACCCGCCGGCTGGTCGCCGAGCATCCCGGCGTGGCCATCGTCGTCCTCACCACCTACGTGGACGACACCAACGTGCTGGAGGCGCTGAAGGCCGGCGCCCGCAGCTACCTGACCAAGGACGCCGACCGCACCGACATCGCCCGCGCCCTGCAGGCCGCGGCGGCGGGCCTGACCGTCTTCGACCCCCGCGTGCACGACACGCTGCTGGCTGCTACCACCGCGGCCGCCCCGGCCGCCCCGCCGGCCCCCGGGACCGCCCTGCGCATACTGCCCGACGGCCTCACCCACCGTGAAGCCGAGATCCTCACCCTCATCGCCCGCGGCCTGACCAACCCCGAGATCGCCCACCGCCTGTGCCTGAGCCAGCACACGATCAAGTCCCACATCAACCGCATCTTCACCAAAACCGGCTCCCGCGACCGCGCCGCCGCCATCGGCTACGCCCACCGCCACCAGCTCACCTGAGGTGCCCTGGCGTCCCGGCGGGCGGCGGCGCTAGGCCGGGGGCCAGGAAGCCGCCACCCATGAGGCGCAGCGGATTGTGCCAGCAGACGGCGCGTAGCCAGTCCGGGCCGAGGCCCAGGCGCCCCAGGCCGGTCAATTGCTCGGCGTAGGAGTAGGGGATGTTCGGGAAGTCGCTGCCGAGCAGGATCTTGCCGGCCAGGCCGAGGTCCGCCACGCGGGGGAGCAGCCCGGGCGGGAACGGGGCCAGGGACTCCCAGAACCTGGTGAACACCATCGTGGTGTCCAGGTGCACCCGGTCGTGCCGCTCGGCCAGGGTCAGGAACTCCTCGTAGTCCGGGGCACCCATGTGCGCGATGACCGCGGTCAGCTGGGGGAAGCGGGCCAGCAGCGCGGCGAGCGGGCCAGGACCGGTGTACGAAGTGCCGACCGGGGCGTGCCCGGCGTGAATGACGACCGGGAGGCCCGCCTCAGCCAGCAGGCCCCACACCGGTTCCAGCTCCGGGTCGTCCGGCGGGAACCCGCCCACCTGCAAGTGGATCTTGAACAGGGCGGCCCCGCGGTCGATGGCCCGGCCCACGTAGCCCAGCACCTCCGGCTCGGGAAAAAACGTCGCCGACGGGATACAGCCGGGGT
Organism: Streptosporangiaceae bacterium; assembly: GCA_036401415.1. Taxonomy (GTDB): domain Bacteria; phylum Actinomycetota; class Actinomycetes; order Streptosporangiales; family Streptosporangiaceae; genus Bog-532. Next base: position 7,800 of record DASWVA010000463.1, on the reverse strand, counting down.
TGCGGCGGGCGAACTCCAGCGTCCAGGCGTTCAGGTCCTCGGCCATCTTCGGCCGGTGCGCGTACGTCAGCGCGCCGAACATCCGTACCCCGAGCACCCGCAGGTGCGCGGCCCGTTCCTCGTCCGTCCACTTGTACCGGATCGGCCAGGACATACCGACCAGCGGGCCAGCCTCGTCGAAGTACTGCCAGACCCGGCGCAGCATCCGCGGCGGCAGGAAGTGCACGTGGATGTCGGCCAGCCCGGGCAGCCCGAGCTCGCGCCAGAACGCGGGGACGCTGGCGTCCTCCGGCGGGGCCGACGGCCCGGTTGCAGCAGCCACCTAGGCAGGATAAGCGGCATGCATGCGGCGGACCGCCCTTCTGCTCAGCGGCGACCGCCCATACGCTGGCCGGGCGCGGTGAGTTGCCGCGGCGGCCCGACCCCACCGCCGGCCGCCTGGTGCTGCGGCCGGATTGCTGACCTTGGATTCAACGGAGCTGACACAGACCATGAGCGAAACGCCCGCCGGGACCGCCCCGGTCGAGGGGATCGTCAACACCCGGAGCCCGCTGCCGGTGGCGGACACCGCCGAGCGGCTGGCCCGGCTGATCGGCGCGGCCGGCGCCACCTTGTTCGGGGTCATCGACCAGAGCTGCGAGGCCGAGCAGGCCGGGCTGACCCTGCGTGACACCAAGCTGCTCATCTTCGGCAACCCGGCCGCGGGCACCCCGGTCATGGCGGCGGCGCCGCTGGCCGCGCTGGACCTGCCGCTCAAGATCCTGGTCTGGCAGGATGACGACGGCGCGGTGTGGATGGCCCATTTGGACCCGGCCTGGCTCGCGGCCCGGTACGGACTGGCCGGGGACCTGGCCGCCGCCCTGCGCGCGCCCGCGGTCCTGACCGCCCGGGTCGACGATTGACCGAGCTGCGGGCCGACTGCGCCCGCTGCGCGGGGCTGTGCTGCGTGGCCCCGGGCTTCACCGCCTCGGCGGATTTCGCCATTTCGAAGCAGCCCGGTCAGGCCTGCCCGCATCTGCAGGCCAATTTCGGGTGCGGGATCCATGAGCGGCTGCGGCCGCTCGGCTTTCCCGGCTGCACCACCTTTGACTGCTACGGCGCGGGCCAGCAGGTCATCCAGGTGACGTTCGGAGGCCGGAACTGGCGCAGCGACCCGGAACTGGCCGCGGCCCAGTTTGCTTCGTTCGCGGTCATGCGGCAGCTGCACGAGATGCGCTGGCACGTCACCCAGGCCCTGGACCTGACCCGGGACCTGGCGGACGGGCAGCTGCTCGCGGACCTGACCCGGGCCGACCGCACCCTGCGCGGCCACGCCGGCTCGGGCCCGGCTCGCCTGGCCGCCCTCGACGTCGGTGCCCTGTGGGTGAGCGTCACCGCGACCCTGCGCCGCGCCAGCCAGCTGATCCGCGGCGACGTCCCGCCGGGCCGCGAGCGGAGCGGGGCCGACCTCACTGGACGGCACCTGGCCGGGGTGGACCTGCGCCGGGCCAGCCTGCGCGGCGCCTCCCTGATCGGCACCCACCTGGCCGGCGCGGACCTGCGGCTGGCCGACCTGGCCGGCGCGGACCTGCGGGGCGCCCAGCTGGCCGGGGCCGACCTGTCCACCAGCGTGTTCCTGACCCAGGCCCAGCTCGACGCGGCCCGCGGCGACACTAGGACGAAGCTGCCTCCGGCTCTCCGGCGTCCGGCGCACTGGCAGGACCCGGCGGCTGCGCCGGGCGGTGCCCGCTGATCCAGGCGTCGATCAGCTGCCACCAGTCGTAGAGCCATTTGACCTGGGTCTCGTGCCCGGCGTCGCGGGGCACGAGGGCGGCCGGGACCCGCCACCAGCGGGCCACCACGCTCTGGTTGATGGGCAGGTCCCGCCAGATGTCGCCCACGGTGATCAGCCGGTCCAGGCCCGCGTGGGCCACGAAGATCACGTCCGCCTCCGGGCAGGCGCCGATCGCGGCCAGCACGCCCCCCTCCCGGGGCGGCAGCAGATTCGGCATCTGCCGGGCCCGCGCGGCCAGGTCGGCGCGGCCACCTCCTTCCAGCCGCTGGATACCGCGCCGCCAGCGGCCCGGGGTCCAGTTTCCGCCTTCCGGGAAGAGCACCAGCGCGCCGTCGGGACCAAGCCCGTCGGCCAGCCGCTCGATCTGCTCGGTAAAGATCTGGTGCCCGCTGTCCCGGTGCCGGATGAAGACGTTCGGCACCCGGTTGGCCACCACGTCCAGGATCGGGTCGAGCTGCAGCGAAGCCTTCATCACCACCCGCGGGCGCCGGTGGTACAGGCTGTGCAGGGTGTGCACGAGCAGCACCGAGTCACCCGGGCCGGCGTGCCGGCTGAGCACGATGACCGGCCGGGACAGCCGGGCGAGCCGTTCCTCCGGGGTCGCCTCCGGCTCCTCGATCTCCACCCGCAGGCCGAACGTGCGCTCAGCCGCCCGGTACACGCGATCCAGGAACCAGCCGATCGTGGCGTAGTTCCGGGCCTGGAACGGCTCGGTGCTCATCCGGCCGCCGAACCCGCTGGCCAACCACAGGCCCAGGAGCGCGAACAGGGCCGCGGTCTCGCCGGCCAGCCACACCACGGCGAACCACAGCAGCCGCAGGCCGCGCATCCGCCCCGGGCGCGACAGGTGGACCAGACCCAGCAGCGCGGCCACCGTGGCCAGCACCGGGAACAGCACGATCAGCGCGAGCGCGATGAGGACGACGATCGGCGCCAGCACGAGCCGGCGGACCAGCCGGGGCGGCACCATGGTCAGATCCTTAAAGTCGGTGTTGCTCAGGGCAGTGTTGCTCTGGGCAGTGTTGATCAGGGCAGGGCGGCCAGGTATTTCTTGGACGCCATGTAGGCGTGCTCGATGTTCGCCTCGACATCAGTCTTGTTGCGGTAGCGCAGCTGTGACAAGTCGGGAGGCCGTGGCGTTCCGCCGGACGGGAGCACGTGCACGGTCACATTGGCCGGCAGGGCCGACATCTCCTCGTGGAACCGGTGCCGCCGGGCGATCTCGAACGCGACCAGCCCGACCTCCCACAGCCTGCGCGGTGGCGCCAGCGGGCGCTCGATCCGTCCCACCTGCAGCACGTACACGGTCCCGGCGCCCAGCTCGACGGCCCGGCCGACCGGGATCGAATCGACCAGCCCGCCGTCGAAGTAGTGGATTCCGCCGATCTCGACCGGAGGGAGCAGCCCCGGCACCGCGCACGAGGCCAGCACGGCCGGGGCCAGTGGCCCCTCGGTGAACCACCGGGCGCTGGCGCTTTCGATGCTGGCCGCCACGCAGTTGAACGGCAGTCGCAGGTCGCTGAAGTCCTTGGCCGGCAACTCGTCGTCCAGCATCTTCAGCAGCGGCTCGGTCTCGTGCAGGTGCGTACCGGAGCGCGCCAGCCGGGTGGCCCGGCCCAGCAGCGTCCCGCTGAACGCCCGCTGCAGGTGAGCCCCGGCCCAGAGTTCGCCCAGCCGTTCGGCCGCCACGTCCGGGTCGGCGGCCACGAACGCCCCGTTGATGGCCCCGACTGAGGTTCCCACCACCAGATCCGGCCGGATCTGAGCCTCATCGAGGGCCCGCAGCATGCCCACCTCGTAGGCTCCGAGGACCCCACCGCCCCCGAGCACGAATGCTGTTGTCAACGCCCGACCTCCTTAACCGACCACGGTAACCTGACCGCCGCGACTGCGGCCGGGGGACCGTGGCCCTGCGGAGCGGCGGGTCTACCAGCGCAGCTGGGCGATCGTGTCGTAGTCGGCCGATGAGTAGCTGACCAGGCCGTCGGACAGCGCGAAGACCCACTCCGCGACGCCGAGGGACAGAGCCAGCCGGCTGCACCGGGCGCAGAAGTGCGGATCTTCCAGCCGGACCGAGTCGTCGGCCTCCAGCCGGACGTAGATGAGCTTGGCGCCCTGGACCATCTTCCAGCCATTGCCGTCCCGGGCCAGGCCGATGGCCCGCTGCTCGGCGTGGGTCCGGCAGTTGTCGTGCACGCCGAGTTCGGCCACCTTGCAGTAGCAGTGGTCCTCGCCGGGGAACGGCACCCCGTTGGTGCCCCACGCGACCATGCTGCCGTCTTTGACCAGGACCGCGGCGTGGCGCGTCTTGGCCCGCGAGTCTTTCGCGAGCCCGGCGGCGCGTTCGACCATCTCCTCTGCCTCGTGGCTTTCGTGCCGCTTGAGCGGCCGCCACTCGGGCCGGCGTCCTGGTTCCACTCCATCACCCCTTCCAGCGAAGACTAGTTGTACGCAACCGACCGGCCCTCCGCCAGTGAACTCGCGTGGCCTTGTTGGTTGAAATTAATCACATGTCAGCTGGCGGGCACGTCGATCCGGGCCTTCCCGGTGCGGTGGATGAGGGGCTGGCGGACCACGGCCAGCTCGTGCGTGAGCAGGCCGGGTCAGCGGCCGGCTGAGCCGCCCGCGATCTCGTAGGACCACAACTCGCTGTGGGTGCCGACCGGTGGCGGTGTCTCGCCGCCGCCGCGTTCGGCCGCCGACCGGTGCCCGTGCGCGAACGCCGGGGAACGGACCCAGGCCAGGAACGACTCTTCGTCCCGCCACCGGGTCAGCACCAGCCAGGTGGTGCGCTCATCGGTCGGTTTGAGCAGCTCGAACCCTTCGAAGCCGTCCTGGTCGTCGACGGCGCCCGCGCGTGCGGCGAACCGGTGCGCCAGTTCATCGCCGCTGCCGGCCGCAACCTCAATCGCGTTGATCTTCACCACGGTCATGTGCTCGATGATGCCAGGCCCGGGGCCAGGCCCGGGGCCAGGCCCGGGGTACGGCCCGGGGTACAGCCCGCCACCCGCTGCGGACCTGGGTCAGCCTCCCCCAGCCCAGGCCCGCGGATGCCGCTCGCTAGCTGCGCAGCAACGGCCTGCCCAGTGGCAGCGCCGGGCCACCGGTGGCCAGTGAGGCCGTGTTGAAGAACAGGTACACCCCGAGCGCGGCGAACAGCAGAACCACGTAGCCACCCGCCTTGAGCAGACCGGTCGACGCCTCGTTGACCCCCAGGAACACCAGCAGCAGGGCCAGATCGACCAGGACGAACAGGGCGGTGAACGCGGCCGGCAGCCGCAGCGCGGCCAGCGTGAGCATCACGATCACGACCAGCCAGGAGACCAGAAACAACTCCTGAGTCGACTGCGCGGCCGCGGCCGTGATGCCGAACCAGTTGTGCGTGAGTCCCAGCACGAGCGCCGCGTAACTGAGCCAGAAGCCGCCGAAGATGCCGAACACGGCAGCCACGGCGCTCTGTCCGAGCGACGCGCTCCAGATCGTGGCCATGAACAGGCCGATCGCGGTCGCGGCCAGGATGATCGGCAGCGAGGCGCCGGTCGCCGTGGCCGGGACCACACCGACCAGGACCAGGCCCAGGGCCACGGAACCGGCGATGAAGGCCGGCAGCCCCAGGGCGAGCGGGTCGCCGGACAGCGGGCCGGCCCCGGCCGCCTCGGTGACTTCTTCGACGGCGATGATTTGTTCGGCGGTTCCGGCCCGTCCGGATTCACTGGCACCTGAGTCCACAGCGGCCATGGCTGCTCCTTTGCTCGAAAGCTCTCACCCCGCCGCGTACGCGGGCCTATGGCATCCGTACCTCTGCTTTGACCTGCTGGTTTTCTCACTTTGAACCACGGGCCCGATTTGTCCCCTCCGGGCTGCCCCTGATGATCATGGTCTGGAGTGATCATGTTCCGGCGTGAGCGGGGAAAGATGACGGCGTGGCCGACAACGACCGGGTACGGGTGGCCGCCGACCAGCTCTACGCCGCCGACCCCGCCGAGTTCACCGACCGGCGCCGCGACCTGGTGGCTCAGGCCCGGGCGGCCGGGGACCGGGCGGCGGCCCGGGCCATCGGCGGCCTGCGCCGGCCCACCCGCGCCGCATGGGTGGTCAACCAGCTGGCCCGGGCCGACCCGGGCGCGGTGGGCCGGCTCACCCAGCTCGGCGACGACCTGCGCGCCGCCGAGAGCGCCCTGGACGGAGCCCGGCTGCGGGAACTGTCGCACTCGCGCCGCGCGCTGCTGGGTGAACTGACCCGGCAGGCTCTGAACGGGGCTGGGGTCGCCGACCCCCCGGAGGCGCTGCAGGAAGAGGTGGCCGGCACCCTGGGTGCGGCCATGGCCGAGGCGGCGGTGGCGGCCGAGGTGGCCGCCGGCCAGCTGGTCAAGTCGGCCCGGCCGGGCGGCTTCGGCTTCGGCCAGCCCGGCGGCGATGACGGTGATGACGGTGACGCCGGCGATGACGGGACTTCGCCTGCACCAGGCCCGGCGCCACGTTTCTCGCCGTCCTGGACGGCGCGGCGGGCCCGGGCCGAGCTGGAACGTCAGCGCCAGGTCATCAGCGAGGCCGAACAGGTCCTGGCCGGGACGGACCGCGCCGTCGGCGCCGCGCACGCCGCCGAGGAGGACCGGGAGGCCGCTGTCCGGCGGCTGGAGACCCAGCTGGAGGACGCGCAGGACGCGCTGGCCGACGCAAAACGCTGGTCCCGGGAGGCCCGCACCGCCCAGCGGCAGGCCCGCAAGGCCCTCGACCGGCTCCGCGGCCAGGCCGGCCAGTTACCGGTAACGGCGATGGATCGGGCAATCTTGGATCATGGCAGACTCGCTGACCCTGATGGCCGTCCACGCGCACCCCGACGATGAATCCTCCAGCACCGGCGGCGTGCTGGCCACCTACTCCGCCGAAGGCATCCGTACCGTCGTCGTGACGTGCACCAACGGTGAGTTCGGCGACGCGCCGGGTGGCATCAAGCCGGGAGAGAACGGGCACGACGAAGCCACCGTGGCCCAGATCCGGCTGGCTGAGCTGCGCCAGGCCACCAAGCTGCTCGGAGTCAGCGACCTGGAACTTCTCGGCTACCACGACTCGGGTATGCCGGAATGGGACTACAAGCACCGGGCCGACGCGTTCTGCAACGTCCCCCCGGCCGAGGTGACCGGCCGGATCAGTGCGCTGATTGAGCACTACCGCCCCCAGGTTCTCATCACCTACGACGACCAGGGCTTGTACCAGCACCCGGATCACGTGTACGCCAGCCAGATGGCCCAGGCCGCGGTGGCCGGGACTGGCATACCGGCCAAGCTCTACTTGTCCACCATCCGGGGCAGCAGCTGGGGAAAGCTCCGCGAGGCCCTGCGCCAGGCCGGCGTCGATGTCCCCGAGATGGAACTCACCGACTCCCAGCGCGAGCAGGCCGCCGCCACCGAGGCCACCATCACGACCACGGTCGACATCCGCCCGATGCTCGACCGTAAGCGCGACGCTCTGATGGCCCACGCGAGCCAGATCCAGGAATCCTGGTTCGCCAAGCTTCCGCCGGAGCTGGCCGCGGAGACGTTCGGCTTCGAGTCCTTCATCCGCACCCGCGACACCACGGGCGCCCCGGTCCCGGAGACCGATCTGTTCGCCGGCCTGCGCTAACCACCGCGCCGCGCTAAAAGACGAATCGGCGTTGCCGAAAACAAGGCCAGAGGTCCCAAAGATGGGCCCGGATGTCACTTCGGTGTGCCCCGCGCCATCCCGGCTAATTGTGTGCACCGCGTTGTTACTGGTCACAATCATTGTGCGCTTGCCGTCCGGGCCGACGGCACCGCCCGGCGGCCGGAGTGCCAGCGGGCACGGCTATCCCGGATGACCGTCAACCAGTCCGAAACGTGGCTCATGTGCACGACAAGCCCATTTCGCAATCACGGAAACAAACACGGAGGTCGCGAAATTCGGCATCATGGGGATAGTCGCCGAGTACGGGCCATGGGAGGCCAATGATAGTGTCGCAGCCCACGCTGGAGTCGCTGCGGCGGTGGGATCCGGAACAGATCGGG
>DASWVA010000462.1:0-4157 GCA_036401415.1 Streptosporangiaceae bacterium | reverse complement strand
CCATGCGGAACTCCCGGGATCCGCAGGGACCGGCGCTCATATGCCAGCGTGACGCGATCGTGGCCTTCGTGGCCGGGCTGCGGGACGGGAAGTTCGACCACCTCGTCAGCTGAGCGGCCTGCTCGTCAGCTGAGCGGCCTGCTCGTCAGCTGAGCGGCCTGGTCAATCGGGGCCGCCCGGACGTCACGCCCTGAACGGGGTCGGCCCTGCACCGGGCCGGCCCTCCAGGACCAGTTCCTCCGGTCCGGATCGGTTCTCCGGCCACGGGTTCTCTGGACCCCGCCCTGTACGGGTAACGCTCCATCCAGGCCGATTCGGCCCGGTTGGCTTCGGCCGGGCGTGACCTGGGCATCTTCTAGGACGAGCCTTCCCACGTCGCGTCCGGCTGCCATCGTGGCCCGGTCGCCCGGACCTTGAACCGGAGAGACCCACATGACGGAAACCCCGACCGATCTGGGCGCGCTGGAGGCGGAGCGGGCCCGGCTCCGGGAGACCTACCAGGCCACCCACCGGCCGGTCAGCAGCGCCCGCGGCATCCACCACACCGCCCTGATCAGCTCCGATGTCGAGCAGACGATCCGCTTCTACCAGGGCATCCTGGAATTCCCGCTCACCGAGGTGATCGAGAACCGGGACTACAAGGGCTCCACCCACTTCTTCTTCGACGTCGGTCACGGCAACCTGCTAGCGTTCTTCGACTTTCCCGGGCTGGACGTGGGCCCCTACGCCGAGGTGCTGGGCGGGCTGCACCACCTAGCGATCTCGGTCACCAAGGAGTCCTGGGACCACCTGCGCAGCAAGCTCGACGCAGCCGGCGTGCCCTACCAGGTCGAAAGCGGCGCCTCGATCTACCTGCGGGACCCCGACGGCGCCCGGATCGAGCTGCTCGCGGATCCCCTCGGCGAGATGTACGGGTCCACCGTCCTCTGAGCGCAGGTGCCCGCCTCAGCTCCCCACCGGCGCGGGCTTCTCCGACGACGGGGCCGCTCCTTCTTGCGCCCGCACGTCCCGGCGCCCCAGTAGCAGCCAGCCCGCGAAGGTCACGGCCAGTGCGACGACCACGCCCAGGTTGGCGAACGCCCAGGTGCCGGTCTTCCCGCCCGCACCGACCGGTCCGAGCAGGTAGCCCTGCCACTTGAGCCAGGACGCCGAGGTGTTGACGACCAGCCCCCAGCCGATCACCGTACCCACCACCATCAGCGCCACCGCCGTCCACCGGACGTCCCCGTACCGGCCGGCCGGGTCGTACAGGGCGGCGTCGGCGTAGTCGTGCCGCCGCAGCGTCACGTCGGCCAGCATCACCCCGCACCAGGCCGCGATCGGCACCCCCAGCGTGATCAGGAAACCCTCGAACGGCCCGATGAAGTTGTGCGAGAAGAACACCACGTAGATGGTGCCGGCCACCATGAGCACACCGTCGATCATGGCCGCTACGTAGCGGGGCGCCCGCAGGCCCGCGGCCAGCAGCGTCAGCCCGGACGAGTAGATGTCCAGTACCGCCCCCCCGACCAGCCCGAGCACGGCCACGACGGCGAACGGGAAAAGGTACCGGGTGGGCAGCACCGTGGTCAGCGCGCCGATCGGGTCGGCCGAGATCGCGCTGTTCAGCGACGTTGACGAGCCCGCCAGCAGCAACCCGAAGCCGAGCAGGAAGATCGGGGCGATGGCCGAGCCGAACGTCGTCCAGCCGACCACCGCCCGGCTCGAGGTCCGCCGGGGCAGGTACCGGGAGTAGTCCGCGGCGGTGTTGACCCAGCCGAGGCCGAAGCCGGTGATCACGAAGATGACCGCCCCGATGAACTCGGCCGCCGACCCGCCCTTCAGGTGCGACACCGTGCTCCAGTGGATCTTGTCCGCGGCCAGGATGAAGTAGATCACGGTCAGCACCCCGGTGATCACCGTGATGACCGTCTGCAGCCGCATGATCGTGCCGAACCCGAGCACGCCGCCGCCCACGATCAGCGCGGCGATGACCAGGAACGCGACGACCTTGGTCACGTCGCCCCCACCCCAGCCCAGGCGGCCGAACACGGTGGCGGTGGCCAGCGTGGCCAGCGCGGTGAGCACAATCTCCCAGCCCACGCACAAGATCCAGGAGACGACCGAAGGCAGCTTGTTCCCGCGGACGCCGAACACCGCCCGGGACAGGATCAGGGTCGGTGCCGAGCCGCGCTTGCCGGCGATGGCGATGAACCCGCACAGCAGGAAGGAGACCACGATGCCGATCAGGCCGGCCGCCGCGGCCTGCCAGAACGAGATGCCGAATCCGAGCACGAAGGCGCCGTAGCTGAGCCCCAGGACCGAGATGTTGGCCGCGAACCACGGCCAGAACAGCTGCCGCGGCCGCCCGCCCCGTTCGTTCTCGCTGATGACGTTGATGCCATTGAGCTCGATGCCCCCGGCTTGCTCCCGTGTTGCCGCGCTCATCGCTACGCTCCTCCCGGACCGGACGCACAATTTGACAGGCCGCGCCTGGTGGCTGAAACATCGCGACTGATGATCAATCCTCCCCGTATCCCCGGCGGTCAAGCGGGGGAGCCGGCCGGCCCGGCCGCCCGGGCCCGGGGCGCGCTGTACGGGCTGGCCATCGGCGACGCGCTCGGCATGCCCACCCAGCTGCTGTCCCGGCCGGAGATCGTGGCCCGCTGGGGGCCGTTGCTGACCGGGTTCGAGCCCGCGCCGGACGGCCATCCCATCGCGGCCGGCCACCCGGCCGGTGCGATCACCGACGACACCGAGCAGGCCGTGCTGCTGGGCCGCCTGCTGGTGGCGGGGCACGGCCGGATCAGCGCCCGTGAGCTGGCTGACGCACTGGTCGCGTGGGAGGCGGACATGGCCGCCCGCGGCTCACTGGACCTGCTCGGACCGTCCACCCGCCGCGCGGTGGCCGCCGTCCAGGCAGGCGCGCCACCCGAGGAGGCGGGCGCGACCGGCGACACCAACGGTGCCGCCATGCGCATCGCCCCCGTCGGCATCGTGGTTCCCCTCACTCCTCTCCCGGGCGATAACAGCAACAGGCTGGATCTGGGCCCCCTGGTGGACCGGGTGGTCGACACCAGTTTCGTCACCCACGGGACCGGCCTGGCCCTGGCCGGGGCGGCCGCCGTGGCCGCCGCGGTCAGCGCCGGCGTGTCCGGCGCCTCCGTGCCCGAGGCCACCGGGGCCGCCGTCGCCGCGGCCCGGATCGCCGCCGGGCGGGGCCGCTGGGTGGCGGGGGCCGACGTCGCCAGCCGGATCGAGTGGGCCTGCGAACTGGTAACAGACCAGCCGCTGGACCGGGCCGCGGACCTGATCTACCGGCTGGCCGGCACCGGCCTGGCCACCCAGGAGTCGGTCCCCGCGGCGTTCGCCGCGCTCACCGTCACTGCCCATGACCCCTGGCTGACCTGCCGCTTCGCTGCCTCGCTGGGCGGTGACTGCGACACGATCGCGGCCATGGCGGGCGCCGTGGCCGGCGCCTGCCACGGTGTCGCCGCCTTCCCCGCCGGGGCCGTGGCCACGATCGGCCGGCACGGGCTGGACCTGCCCGGCCTCGCAGACGCGCTGCTCGCGCTGCGCCGGCCGTGACCGGCCCCATCCACCGGCTGGTGTTCGCGGGCGAGGCCATCGTGGACCTGCTGATGCGGGTGCCGTCGCTGCCCGAGCGCGGCGGCGACCTGCTGGCCACCTCGTCCGGCGTCGCGGTCGGCGGCGGGTTCAACGTCATGGCCGCCGCCGCCCGGCAGGGCCTGCCCGTGCTGTACGCGGGCGGGCACGGCACCGGCCCGTGGGGCGATCTGGTCCGGTCGGCTCTGGCCAGCGAGAACATCGGCGTCGTGCGTCCCCGCGACCCCCGGGCCGACACCGGTCTGGACGTCGCCCTGGTCGAACCCACCGGGGAGCGGACGTTCGTGACCAGCCTGGGCGCCGAGTCGCTCCCGGTCCCAGGCGGCCGGGACCCGGGGCCGGCCGGGCCCGGGGACGTGGTTTACGTGTCCGGCTACGGCCTGGCCGCGCCCGGTTCCGGCGCCGCGCTCGGCGCCTGGGCGGCGGCGCTCCCCGCCGCCGTGACCTTGTTCATCGACCCGGGTCCGCTGGTGGCCGGCATCCCGCCGGAGATCCTCGGCCCCGCCTTGCGCCGCGCTGACTGGTGGAGCTGCAACCAGCGCGAGGCCACC
>DASWVA010000461.1:0-4148 GCA_036401415.1 Streptosporangiaceae bacterium | reverse complement strand
TGTCCAAGATGCAGATTCTGGACCACGTATGGGACTACGACTTCCGCGGCGACACCGGCATCGTGGAGTCGTACGTGTCCGTGCTGCGGCGCAAGATCGACACGGTTGAGCCGAGGCTGATCCACACGCTGCGCGGGGTCGTCTACATCCTCAGGCTGCCGTCCTCGTAGGACTGTCTGGTTATGGCTCCGAACGCGCTGACGCGGTTCTCCCAGCGGACGCCACTGCGGGTCAAGCTGATTACGGCGCTGCTGGCGCTGGTGGCCCTGGCCTTGGCCGTCATCAGCTTCACCAATACCGCCGTCTTCCAGCGATACCTTCAAAGCCAGGCTGATTCGCAGCTCAGAAGCCTGATGATCAACACCCAGAACCGGCTTCCGGGGGCCGGCGGCGGCAACGGCTATCAGGACCACTACATTCCCACCACCGGCTTCGTGGTCGAGATGCTGGACCCCAGCGGGAACCGGTTGTCTCAGTTCGGCGGCATAGGCTCGACCACCGGCTCGCTGCCCAGGGTGCCGACCAGCACGGCTTGGCTCAGTGCCCACCAGAACCGGCCGGTGACGGTGCCGGCGCAGAGCGGCAACGATGGCTGGCGGATCTTGTTTGTGCAGATCCCGAACGCTCCCATAACGATCACGGAGCCCGACGGGACCCAAACCGACCAGGTCGAGACACTCACGCTGGTCGTCGGCGAGCAGATCGGCAACATTGACCGGCCCATCGGCTATCTCGCGTGGCTGGATGTCGTGGTCAGCCTGGCCATCATGCTCGGGCTGGGCGTGGTCAGCGTGGCCGTGGTGCGGACCAACCTGCGGCCGCTGGACGACATCGAGGAGACCGCCCAGGAAATCGCGGCCGGTCATCTGGAACGCCGGGTGCCGGACCGCGACCCGCGCACCGAGGTCGGGCGGCTGGGCCAGTCGATCAACACCATGCTGAGCCAGATCGAGACGGCCTTCCGCGCCCAGCAGGAGTCCGAGGAGGCCGCGCTCCGCTCCGAGGAGCGGATGCGCCGGTTCGTCGCGGACGCCAGCCACGAGCTGCGCACGCCGCTGACCGCGATCCGGGGCTTCGCCGAGTACTACCGCCAGCGGGGCGGGGTCGCCATCCCGGACGAGCGGCACCGGGGCAGCCTGGCGCCCGAGGATCTGGACCGGATCATGCAGCGGGTCGAAGGCGAAGCGTCGCGGATGGGCGTGCTGGTCGAAGACCTGCTGCTGCTGGCCCGGCTCGATCAGCAGCGGCCGATCGAGCACCGGCCGGTGGACCTGCTGGTACTGGCGGCGGACGCCGTGCAGGACACCCGGATGATCGCTCCGGGCCGGCCGGTACAGCTGGACGTGGAGCCCGGCCAGGCCTTCCTCATCAACGGCGACGAGGCCAGGCTGCGCCAGGTCATCGGCAACCTGATGAGCAACGCGCTGGCGCACACCCCGGACGGCAGCGCGGTCGACGTGCGGCTCAGGGCCGGGTTCCTGCCCGGTCCCCCGGCCGGCCCCGGTGCTCCGGCCACGTCGGTGCCGGCCGCGGTGCTGGACGTCGCGGACCACGGCGAGGGCCTCACCCCCGAGCAGGCTCAGCGGGTGTTCGAGCGCTTCTACCGCGCCGATCAGGCCCGCAACCGCAAGAGCGGTGGCGGCAACGGCCTGGGCCTGGCCATCGTCAGCGCGCTGGTCGCGGCGCACGGCGGCACGGCCACGGTGGAATCAGCTCCCGGGCAGGGAGCGACGTTCCGGGTCACGCTGCCGCTGGCCCCCGACGCGGCCGCGGCCGAGGCGGAGCCGGAGGAGGCCGGGCAGCCCGACACGGCCGGCACGGTCACCTCCGGTAACTGACGGGACGGCGGCGGCCCGGAGCACCGGCGATCAGGCCGGGGCGTGGCCGGCCAGCAGCGCCGCGAGCTGGGCGGCGATCTGCCGGGCACCCGCCTGGATGAGTTCCAGGGCCGTAGCGAAGTCGGCCGCGCCGCCGCCGTACGGGTCGGGGATGTCCTGGTCGGGCCCGAGACCGCCGGCCTCGCCGAACAGCCGGACCCGGGCCCGGGGTTCGGTGGCCCTGACGGCCATCCGCTGCAGGTCGGCCAGGTTGCGGCGGTCCATGGCCAGGAGCAGGTCCCGCTCGGGCAGCCAGCCGAAGCCGATCTGCCGGGCTTGGTGCGCGGACCCGTCGAACCCGCGGCGGGCCAGCTCGGCCCGGGCCCGGGGATCCATCGGGTGCCCGATGTGCCAGTCGCCGGTGCCCGCGCTGTCCACGGTGACCGCACCGTCCAGCCCGGCCGCGGCCAGCTCGGCGCGGAGGACGACTTCGGCCATGGGTGAGCGGCAGATGTTACCCAGGCACACCAGGCAGACGGTGTAGGGCACACCGGCGGCCCGGGGCGGCGGCAGCGGCACGGCAGGCACGGACATGCCTCCAGGATGCCTGATCCGCGGTCACGACATGGTGGTCAGCCGCGGGCCGGAACGCCGTCGCGTCAGGAACCGGCTCCGGTCTCCCGGGCCAGCGCGGGGACGAACTCCGCCGCGTTGATGGTCCCCCAGCCACTGGCCAGGTCGTAACCGGGCCGGGCGCTGTACCCGGTCACGTCACCAAAGGTGTTACTGCCGGTGGTCACGTCGATGATCCCGGTGGCCAGCGGGTCACCCTTGAGCCGGCTCTGCGCACCCAGCGAGTAGAGCGCGTTCCCGATGCCGCCGAGCGGGTGGCCGGCCTTCTGGCTGGCCAGCGCGACCACGCCCGCGAAGATCGGGGTGGCCTCGCTGGTGCCGCCGAGAATTTCCCACCCGGCGCCCGCCGGCTCGAAGCTCTGGTAGATCCAGGCGCCCCCGGTCACCGCGGCCGACATCGAGATGTCCGGCGTGCCGCGATGGTTGCCGGATATGCCCGGCACGCCGTTCTGGTACACCGGCCGCGAGAAGACCGTGGAGAGGCCGCCCCCGCCCGCGCCGTAGTCGTCGTTCCACACCTGATCGGGCTGGATCTTGTTACCGTCCTGGGCCAGCAGCAACTGGGTGCCGCCGACCGAGGTGACCAGAGGGTCCGAGGAGGGCCAGGCCACCGCGCGGATCGGGTAGAGGCTGGCGCCGTCCGGCTTGTCGTTGGTGGCTCCGGTGTCACCCGCTGCGGCCAGCACGGTCACCTGATGCCCGGCCGCGTCCTTGAAGGCGAAGCGCAGGTTCTTGATGCTGTCGTAATTACCCGCCCCGAAGCCGGGGAAGGTGTCCTCGGTCGCGCCGAAGCTCTGGCTGATGACGTCGACCTTGTAGCGGTCGATCATCCACTTCTCGGCCGCCATTATCTGCGGGAAGCCGGTCACGCCCTCGGTCTCCGCCACCGGCGTCTCCACCAGGTCGATGGTGGCCCCGGGCGCTATCGCGTGGGCGTACTCCACGTCCAGGGTGGTCTCTTCGGCCCAGCCCGTCATCGTGGCACTGGAGGTGTCGAAGTCAGGCACGTGACCGACCTGGAACACGTTGAGGGTCAGGCTGGGCAGGCCCCACTGGCGGTCGAAGTAGGCCAGGTCATGCTTGATCGTGGGCGAGCCGAACGAGTCGACGATCATGATCGTCTGCCCCCGGCCCGTGATGTTGTCGCGGTACAGCGGGTCCAGGTTGTAGGCCACCCGGTACTGCAGCGGGCTGTAACACCGCAGCTTGATCATGGCCAGGCACTTGGCCGTGCTGAGCGGGTCCGGTGACTGCAAGTCGGTCACCGGCTGGCCGGCCACCGAGGGAACCGGGGTGGCGGTGTCCCCGGCGGCCGCGGCGAAAACGGCCGGGCCGGCGATGGTCCGGTGCGTGAAAGTGACCGCGGCGGGCCGGGCGGCGGCCGGCCGGGCCGCAGCGACCGGGGTGACGGCCAGCGCGCTGAGGGCGGTGATGCCGGCCACCAGGCCGAGCCACCGGTGACCTGGCGTCCGGCCGGCGTCCGGGAGACGATGGGCCCGGTGCGGAACAAGCCTGTGCCCAGGCCCAGGCCCAGGCCCTGGCGCCGCAGCGCGGCGTGGGCCAAGCCCGCGGAGGCTCGGCAGCATGGTGCTCCTCATCGGCACGGGGCGCCGACGGCCGGCGCACCACCGCTCACGGTCCCATCCCAGCGCGGATTCACCCATTCCGCAATGCTCAAGTGGCGTGTCTTGACCCAAG
>DASWVA010000460.1:0-3707 GCA_036401415.1 Streptosporangiaceae bacterium | reverse complement strand
ACGCTCACCACGATCGCGGCGATCACTACGGCGGCGGCGGCCGCCGCCACCAGCACCCGGCCTCGTCGCCGTCCCGGAGCGGGGGACGGGAGCGGGGCCGCCGCGGGTGCGGCGGTCCGTTCCACCTCAGGCTGGGCTGCGGCCGGCTGGGCCACCTCAGGCTGGGCGGCCAGCGGCTGGGCGGCCAGCGGCGGCGCTATCTCGGACCGAGCTTCTTCGGGCGGAGCCGCCTCAGGCGGGGCTGTCTCAGACGGCTGCACCTCGGCCGGGGCTTGCTCGGGCGCGGCTTCCTCGGATGCGGCCGCCACGGATGCGGCCGCCTCGGATGCGGCCGCCACGGGTGCGGCCGCCACGGGTGCGGCCCCCTCAGACGCGGCTTCCTCGGGCAGGGCTTCCTCAGGCAGGGCTTCCTTGGGCACGGCCGCCTCGGGTACGGCCGCCTCGAGTGGGGCCGCCTCGGGCGGGGCCGCCCCAAACGGGGCTGCCTCGGCCAAGGGCATTTCGGGTGGGGCCATGCCGGGATCGGTCGGCGAGTCGTCCGTCCCCGGGCCGAGAGGGTCCTGGCCGGCCGCCGCGCTGTGCCCGGTATCAGCCGCGGCGGGGACCGGCTCGGTCGCGGGCTTGGCCGCGTCCGTCCCGGCCGGGCCGTCCGGCTCCGGCTCCGCCCACGGCTCGGCTTCGGCCGGGGTGAGCTGTTCCAGCAGCTGCCCGGCCTGGTCGGCGCTCAGCCGCTCCTCCGGATCCTTGCGCAGCAGGCCGCTGATCACCGGCCACAGCGGGCCGGCGCGGGCGGGCGGATCGGGTTCGTCGGTGACCACCGCGGTCAGGCTGGCCAGCGCCCCCTCGCGGTCGAACGGCGGGCGTCCTTCGACCGCCGCGTACAGGCACGCGCCCAGGGCCCACAGATCGGCGGACGCGGCCGCAGGGCCGCCGCGGGCCCGCTCGGGTGCGATGTAGGAAGGCGAGCCGACCAGCACGCCGGTTCCGGTGAGCACCGGGCTGTCCGTCGCGCGGGCGATGCCGAAGTCGGTCAGCACCACGCGGCCCCCGGGGGCCAGGAGCACGTTGGCCGGTTTCACGTCCCGGTGCAGAACCCCCCGGGCGTGCGCGGCCTTCAGCGCGGCCAGGATGCCGAGCCCGACCTGAGCCGCCTGGCCCGGCGACAGCGGCCCGTCGGCCATCACCAGCTCCCGCAGGGACCGGTACGGCACCAGCTCCATGACGATCCAGGGCCGGTCGTCCTCCACCACCACGTCGTAGATGCCGACCACGTTGGGATGACTCAGGCGGGCCGCCATCTGGGCTTCCCGCAGGGCCCGCTGGCGGGCCACGTCCCGCTCGGCCGGTTCCAGATGCGGCGGCAGGACGATTTCCTTGACCGCCACGTCACGATGCAGCAGTTCGTCGCGCGCCCGCCAGACCACACCCATCCCGCCCCGGCCGATAACGGCCCGAAGCTGGTAACGCCCGACGAGGAGGCGTTGTGGCTCAGCGGGACTCATAACCCGCCGATTACCCCCTGAACGGGCGACCTAACGTTCATCGGCCCCGCCTGGCCGGCCACGTCGGCCCGGCCTGGAACGATAGAGGAATGAATCCGCCTGAACTGCTGCGCGCCGCGCACGCCCGGGGAGTGGCCACCTCCTACATCGCGTCGCACGGCCGCGAGGTCCCGGTGGCGCCGGCGACGATCGAGGCGATCCTCGCCGCGCTCGGCGGCCCGCCCACCCGGTCCCCGGGAACGGCCGGACCGGACGCGGAGGCCACGGCCCGGGCCGGGGCGGTCGCCCCCGCTCCGCAGCGGCGCTCCTGGGGCCTGACCATTCAGCTCTACGCCGTCCGCTCCGCCGCCTCCTGGGGCCACGGCGACTTCCGCGACCTGGCCGACCTCGCCGCCTGGAGCGCCCGCGAGCTCGGCGCCGGCTTCGTCCTCATCAACCCGCTGCACGCGGCCGAGCCGTCGCCCCCGGTCAGCACCTCCCCGTACCTGCCGATGAGCCGCCGGTTCATCAGCCCGCTGTACCTGCGGATCGAGGACCTCGAGGAGTACGCGGCGCTGGACGAGCGTGAGCGCGGCCACCTGACCGCGCTGGCCAAGCCGTTGCGGGCCGCCTCCGAGGCCGGGGACCTGATCGACCGGGACGCCGTGTGGGCGGCCAAGCGGGCCGCGCTGAAGATTCTGCACCAGGTGCCGATGAGCGCCGCCCGGCAGGCGGACTACGACCGCTTCCGCGCGCAGGCCGGAGCGGCGCTGGAGAACTGGGCCACCTGGTCCGTGCTGGCCGAGGCGTACGGCGCGGACTGGCGGCAGTGGCCCGCCGGGCTGGCCCAGCCCGGTTCGGACACGGTCGCGGCCGAGCGGAGCCGCCTGAGCCGGGAGGCGGACTTCCACGCCTGGCTGCAGTGGCTGGCCAGCGGCCAGCTGGCCGCGGCCCACGAGGCCGCGCGGGCGGCCGGGATGGACATCGGCGTGATCCAGGACCTCGCGGTCGGGGCCAGCCCGGCCGGGGCCGACGCCTGGTCGGAGCAGGACCTGTTCGTGCCCGGGGTCTCGGTGGGTGCGCCGCCGGACGAGTTCAACCAGCGGGGCCAGGACTGGGGCTCCCAGCCGTGGCACCCGGAGCGGCTGGCCGAGCAGGACTACCGGGCCCTCGCCGACCTGGTGGCCGCGACCACGCGCAGTTCCGGTGCGCTGCGCATGGATCACGTGATGGGCCTGTTCCGGCTGTGGTGGGTGCCGCCGGGTCTCACCCCGGACCAGGGCACCTACGTCAGCTACGACCACGAGGCCACGGTCGGCGTGCTGGCCCGGGCCGCCGCCGACCACGGTTTTCTGGTCATCGGGGAAGACCTGGGCACGATCGAGCCCTGGATCCGGGACTACCTGTCCGGCCACGGCATGCTCGGGACCTCGATGCTGTGGTTCGAACGCGGTGAGGACGGCGCACCGCTGCCCCCCGCCCAGTGGCGGGCCGACACGCTCGCCACCGTGGGGACGCACGACATGCCACCGGCCGCCGCCTTTCTCACTGGCGAGCACGTTGAGCTGCGGGCCCGGCTGGGCGTGCTGGCCCGGCCGGAGGACGCGGAGCGGGCCGACGCCGAGCAGACCGCGGCCGCCTGGCGGGACGCGCTGGCCCGCGAGGGCCTGCTGCCCGGCGGGGACCGGGCGGACCTGGCCAGCCAGGTGGTGGCGCTCTACGCCTACGTGGCCCGGACCCCGGCCGTGCTGATCGGGGTGTCGCTGCCGGACGCGGTGGGACAGCGGCAGCCGCAGAACGTGCCGGGCACCGTCGATGAGTACCCGAACTGGCGGATACCGCTGGCCGACGGCGACGGCCGGCCGGTGCTGCTGGAGGACCTGGCCGGCCACCCCGGGCTCCGGGCCATCGCGGCCGCCGTCCGCAACCGGGGTTAAGGCGCCGTCCAGGCCGGGTCCCGGCCCGACGTGGCCAGCAGCCGGTCGAAGGCGGACGCCCGGGCGGGCAGCGTCACCGGCGGCGCGAACCCTTGGTACTGGCGGAACAGTTCCGCGTTGTCGTCCACCGCCCCTGCCGCCGCGGCCAGCACCGGGCCGTCGCAGTGGTAGGCCTCCCCGATGGCCCGGGCGACGTCCCAGCCGTGCAGCACCATCTCGGCCAGCAGCAGCGCGCCCACGCCGGCCGACGGGGTGGGCGCGCCCATCACCTGCAGCTCACGGGTCCAGG
>DASWVA010000459.1:0-9059 GCA_036401415.1 Streptosporangiaceae bacterium | reverse complement strand
GCGTCGCGGGTGCGTAGCCGGTGCCGCTCGGCCAGCACCCCGATGGCCTGCTCGACCCGGACGCGGGCGGTCAGCGCATGCTCCAGCTGAGCCACGGTCACCGCGAGCCGGGCCGCTTCGTCCTCTCCGGCCACCTCGCCCATCGGGCGCGCGTGCCGGGCCTGTTTCTGGACCGCGGCTGGTCCCCCGACCGCGGCTGGTGCCCCCGTGGACGCCAGGTCGGCGGCGAGCAGGTCGGCCAGCACCATGGCGCTGGTCAGATCGGGCGCCTCCTCGTGCCCGACGACCCAGCCCCGTCCGGATCGGCGGACGACCGTTTCGTCCGGCGTGATTCCGCTCATCAGCGGCTGCCCTTCTTAACCCCTCTCCAGACCACTGGCCGCGCTTTCGCGCATGGCCAAGCTGGGGTAATTAATTGCGAAGCCCCGTATGGCATCGCTAAATATAGCGGAGACAAAAAAGAAGCCACGGCCGTCCAGGTCGTGGCGCAACCGTCACCCGCGGCCGGAGTGCGCCGGACCGCGGGTCTCCTCCATGTCTCAACGTCCGGTGGCCGGGCTCACCGGTCGCTCAGCCGCTGACCGCCTGCCCGGCCAGGCGCTTCTTGACCGCAATGGCGGACGGGTTGACCATCACGCTGCCGTCGGGGAAGACCACGGTCGGGACGGTCTGGTTGCCCCCGTTGACGCTCATCACGTACTCAGCGGCGGCCGGGTCACGCTCAATGTCGACCTCGGCCATCTCGATACCATCGCGCGCGAGCTGGGCCTTGAGCCGCTTGCAGAACGCGCACCACTGGGTCGTGTACATGGTCAGCGGAGCCGACACCGTCTGTCTCCTTCTTCCGGGCTGAACACTTCGGGCCCCCGTACGAGCAGTTGCAACACCAAACCACCTCCAGGCCTTCCCGGGTCAGTGGCCGGCCCTACGATGACCGGTGTGGCTCTGGACGTGACGCACCGGCTGGTCTCCGTACCCGGCGGCCGGATCCACCTGGTCGAGCAGGGGACCGGCCCGATGGTCCTGCTGGTGCACGGCTTCCCCGAGTCCTGGTACTCCTGGCGGCACCAGCTGCCCGCGCTGGCCGCGGCCGGGTACCGGGCCGTCGCCATCGACGTGCGCGGGTACGGCCGGTCGTCCAAGCCCGCCGACGTGGCCGCCTACCGGATGCTCGACCACGTGGCCGACAACGTCGGCGTGGTCCGCGCGCTCGGCGCCGGGCAGGCCATCGTCATCGGGCACGACTGGGGTTCCCCGATCGCGGCCAACTCGGTCCTGCTGCGCCCGGACGTGTTCCGGGCCGTGGCCCTGCTCAGCGTCCCGTACTCGCCCCGCGGGCGGCACCGGCCGTCCGACGTGTTCGCCCGCCTGGGCGGCGACGGCGAGTTCTACATCAGCTACTTCCAGGCCCCGGGCCGGGCTGAAGCCGAGATCGAGCCGGACGTCCGCGGCTGGCTGACCGGTATCTACGCCGCGAACACGGGCGGCACCGTGCCCCGGGACGAGGTCGCCGCGCGGTTCTTCGTGCCCCCGGGCGGCCGGCTGGCCGACCGGTTCCCGGACGGCGTGACCCGGCCGGACTGGATGACCGCGGCCGACCTGGACTTCTTCGCCGGCGAGTTCGAGCGCACCGGGTTCACCGGCCCGCTGAACCGGTACCGCAACGTGGACCGGGACTGGGCCGACCTGGCCGCCTGGGACCGGTCCCCGATCACCCAGCCGTCGCTGTTCATCGGCGGCGAGCTGGACGGCCCCACCATCTGGCAGGCCCACTCGATCGCCAGCTTCGGCGCCACGCTACCCGGGCTGGCCGGCTCGCACATTCTGGACGGCTGCGGCCACTGGGTTCAGCAGGAGCGCCCGGCGCAGGTCAGCCGGCTGCTCACGGACTGGCTGGGCACGCTGCCCGGCGAGACCGCCGGCCCGGCGTCCTGACCATGGTCACGGCCGACGCGGTGCTGGCCGCCCTGGATCCCGAGCAGCGCGAGGTGGCCCTGGCCACCCGCGGCCCGGTCTGCGTGCTGGCCGGCGCGGGCACCGGCAAGACCCGGGCCATCACCCACCGGATCGCCTACGCCGCGCTGACCGGCGTGGCCGACCCGGCCCGGGTGCTGGCACTGACCTTCACCGTGCGGGCGGCGGGCGAACTGCGCGCCCGGCTCCGGCTGCTCGGCGGGGTGGGCCTGGGCACCGAGGGGGTGCGCGCGACCACGTTCCACGCGGCCGCGCTCCGCCAGCTGACCTACTTCTGGCCCCGGGTCATCGGCGGCCGCCCGCCCCGGCTGATCGACTCCAAGCTGCCGCTGCTCGGCGAGTCCTCCCGGGTCCTGCGGCTGCGACCGGGGGAGGGTGGCCTGGCCGACGTCGCGGCCGAGATCGAATGGGCCAAGGTGTGCCAGATCCGGCCGGACGGGTACGTGGCGGCCGCGGCTCAGGCCGGCCGCAGCCCCGGTCCGTTCGGCGCCGACGGGGTGGCCGCGATGTACGACACCTATGAACGGCTGCGGCGGGAACAGCAGGTCATCGACTTCGAGTCCGTGCTCGAGCTGACCGCCGCCATCGTGTCCGGCAGCCGGGCCGCCGCCGACCAGGTGCGCTCCGCGTTCCGGTACTTCGTGGTGGATGAGTTCCAGGACGTCAACCCGCTGCAGAAGCTGCTGCTCGACGCCTGGCTGGGGGACCGGGACGACCTGTGCGTGGTCGGCGATCCGCACCAGACGATCTACTCGTTCACCGGGGCCACCCACCAGTACCTGACCCGCTTCGGGGCCGAGTACCCGAACGCCGCGGTGGTCCGCCTGGTGCGCGACTACCGGTCCACCCCGCAGGTGGTGACGGTGGCCAACCGGCTGGTCGGCCCGGACGCCAGCCCGCTGGTGGCGCAGCGGCCGGCCGGCCCGCCGCCGGTGCTGACCGCCTTCGGCGATGAGCTGGAAGAGGCCGCGGGCGTGGCCGCGACCCTCCGGTCGCTGATCGGGAACGGGCACCCGGCCCGGGAGATCGCGGTGCTGGTGCGGATCAACGCGATGCTGGAGCGGTTCGAGTCCGCGCTGACCGCGGCCGGCGTCCCGTACCAGGTCCGCGGGACCGAGCGGTTCTACGACCGGCCCGAGGTCAAGCAGGCCCTGATGCTGCTGCGCGGCGCACTCCGCGGCACCGCCGAAGCCGACGCCACCGGGCCGCTTCCGGCTGAGGTGCGGACCGTCCTGTCCGGTCTGGGTCTCACTCCGGTCGAACCCGCCGGGGGTGGCCCCAGCCGGCAGCGCTGGGAGTCGCTGGTGGCGGTGGCCCAGCTCGCGGACGACTTCGCCGCGGCCCGGCCTGGCGCCACCCTGGCCGGCTTCGTGGCCGATCTGCAGCAGCGCGCGGCCCTGGGCCACGCCCCGGTGCTGGACGGGGTCACGCTCGCCTCCATGCACGCGGCCAAAGGCCTGGAGTGGGACACGGTGGTGCTGCCGGGCCTGGTCGAGGGGGTCATGCCCATCGTCTACGCGCGCACCCCGGCCGCCGTGGACGAGGAGCGCCGTCTGCTCTACGTAGCCGTCACCCGCGCCCGTGAGCGGCTGTACCTGTCCTGGGCGGGCGCCCGGGGTCCCGGCGCCCGCGCCGGCGCCGAGCCGTCCCGCTTCCTGGCCGTGCTGCCGCCCGCCCCGACGAAGAAAAGAACGGTGAACCGGATATGAGCAAGCCGCTCGACGCGCTGCTGGACCTGCTCGACCTGGAGCAGATCGAGCTGGACATCTTCCGCGGCCGCAGCCCGGACGAGCGGGTGCAGCGGGTCTTCGGTGGCCAGGTCGCTGGCCAGGCCCTGGTCGCCGCGGGCCGGACCGTGGCCCCGGACCGGCCGGTGCACTCGCTGCACGCGTACTTCATCCGGCCCGGCGACCCGGCCGTGCCGCTGGTCTACACCGTGGAGCGGGTCCGCGACGGCCGCTCGTTCACCACCCGCCGGGTCTCCGCCATCCAGCACGGCAAGACGATCTTCACCCTGTCCGCGTCGTTCCACCGTCCCGAGCCCGGTCCCGAGCACTCGGATGCGATGCCCCAGGTGACCCCGCCCGAGGAGATACCGCCCACAATCGAACGGATGGAGAAGCTGTTCGGCAGGCTGCCCGAGCCCTACCGCGAGAGCCCGATCGACGTTCGCTACGCCGGCCCGCTGACCTTCGAAGCCGAACGTGACCCGTCGCTGCGCCGGACCGACAACCTGGTCTGGCTGCGCGTCAACGGCGATCTGCCCGATGACCCACTGCTGCATGTCTGCCTGATGACCTACGCGTCCGACCTGACCCTGCTCGACTCGGTGCTTCTCGGTCACGGCCTTTCCTGGGCCGACGGTAAGACCAAGGGCGCCAGCCTGGACCACGCCATGTGGTTCCACCGCCCGTTCCGCGCCGACCGCTGGCTCCTTTACGCCCAGGAGTCCCCGGTCGCGGCCGGCGCCCGCGGCCTGGCCCGCGGCGAGGTCTTCGACCCCGACGGCCAGCTCGTCTGCTCTGTCGTCCAGGAAGGCCTGATCCGTACCGCCCCCTGAATCAGAAAACGGTCCGCTCCGGGTCAATCAGGAGACCACCCCCGCTTATCCGAATGCCATTGGGGCGTCCGCTGAATGCTTGATTTTTCACCTATCAGAGGGTGTCGCAGCCGCCGGAAATTTCCCGGGAAAAGCCAGGTCAAAAATCAGTTGCCGCGTGTGTGCGCCCGTACGTAGGCTTCTGCCATGCCTCTGGGCCACTAGTCGATACCCCGAAGGGAGGTGCCCAGTGATGATCAGTAATTTCGCCGATCTGGCTGTCCTGCAGCCGGCTGGTAGCGGCATTGCTCCGCTGAGCGCCGCCCCGATGGGCATCGGCGGCGCTGGCCTGCCCGCTTCCGGGTGCACGGGGGCCCTGGCCTTCCGGCCGCGCCGGGTCGGCCTCGGCCAGATCCGGATCCGGATCCAGACCGAGACGGCCTCCACCTGGAAGCCGGGGCACACGACTGTCCGCACCAACTACAACCACATGACCCGCGTCAGCGCCAATGGCGACGGCGAGTCGGGTCCGCCACCCTTGAGGGACCATCCACCGGCCTGAGCGCCGGCTGAACCCCTTAAGGCCGCGGACCCCCACAGGGTCCGCGGCCTCATTGTTTTCTGGGCCCCGGCCCCTCCGAACGGGCGAGGAATCGCAAGACGAGGGATGCAGACGAGAGGGGTTGGCTCCGATGCAGTGGCCCAATGCCACCGCCGACGCGGACGCAGCGGGGTTGTGGGAGGCAGGTTCAGCGGACTCCGGGGGAGCCCGGCGGACCGGGATGAACCTGCCCTGCACCGAAGATCCAGAACTGTTCTTCGCCGAATCACCGCAGGACGTGGAGAGCGCCAAGGCGCTGTGCCGTGACTGCGCCGGACGGCTGGCGTGCCTGTCCGGCGCGCTGGAGCGCCGGGAGCCGTGGGGCGTCTGGGGTGGAGAACTTCTTCTGCAGGGAACGGTCGTGCCGCGTAAGCGGCCCCGGGGCCGGCCCCGCAAGACCGAGGTGGCCGCTTAGCTGCACGCGGCCGCGGCTGGACAACGACGTCAAGGGTGGCGGAAAGCATGTACCTGACCGAGCAAATGGCAACCGACCGACACCGAAGTCTCCTGCAGGAGGCGTCCCGGACGCGCTACGCGCGCCAGGCCCGGGCCCTGAGCCGGGCGGCCCGGCGCGCCGAGCGCGCCGAACGCCGGGCGCACGCGGCCCGCAGTGCCGAAGCGCGGCTGCGTTCCGCGCTCCCGGTCTGAACCGGGATGGATGCCCCCGGGCGCCCGCTGGCCGGCTCGGCCAGCGGGCGTTTCTGGGTCAGCCCGCCGGCAGGGCGCGGGCCTCGCCCGGCTCGTCGTTGTAGCCGGGCATCCAGCGCAGCACCTCGTCCCGGAACCGGCCCTCGCACTCCAGCTGGCACAGTACGCCGATGCCCGCGGTGGACACCCGGTGGATGAGCACGTAACTCGGCGGCAGGTTGAATTTCCGGGAGATGTTGGACGCATTCAGATCGGTCACTCGGGCCGCCTCGCCGCGCAGCCACTCCCGGCTGAACCGGAAGCACTCGGCCTTGGACGGCTCCGCCAGCGGGGCCAGGAACGCCCGCAGGGCGTCCAGGTCCACGTCGATGCCGGGCCGCAGGAAGTTGTTGGCCCGCAGTTCACGCTCGACGGCTTCGACGTCCGGCTGGTCCTCGCCCATCATGCGCAGCAGCCGGCCGAAGAACGGCGGCAGTCCGTCCGGCAGCCGGTCCACCGCGCCGAAGTCCAGCACGCCCAGCCGCCCGTCGTCGAGCAACCGGAAGTTACCCGGGTGCGGGTCGGCGTGCAGCAGGCCGGCCCGGGCCGGCCCGGAGAACAGGAACCGGGCCAGCAGGATGCCGGCCCGGTTCCGCTGGTCCTGGGTGCCTTCGCTGATGATCTTGGCCAGCGGCGTGCCGTCCATCCACTGTGCCACCAGCACGTGCTCGGTCCCGGTGATCACGTCCGGCACGAAGATGTCCGGGTCACCGCGGTAGGCGTCCGCGAAGGCCTGCTGCGACCTGGCCTCCAGCTCATAATCCAGTTCTTCGGCCACCCGGGTGCGGAGCTCGTCCAGCAGGGGCTTGACGTCCAGCCCCGGCGCCAGTACGCCGAACAGCCGCCCCACCCGGGCCAGCTGGTTGAAGTCGTTGATGATCGCGTTACCCGCGCCCGGGTACTGGATCTTGACCGCGACCTGCCGCCCGTCACGCCAGACCGCCTTGTGCACCTGGCCGATGGACGCCGCCGCCACCGGGTGGTCGTCGAACTCGGTGAAGCTGTCCCGCCAGTTCTCGCCCAGGTCCCCGACCAGCACCTGGTGCACGGTCCGGGCGGGCAGCGGCGGCGCGGACTCCTGCAGCTTGGTCAGGGTGGCCCGGTACGGCCCGGCGATCTCCGGCGGAAGCGCGGCTTCGAAGATGGACAGCGCCTGGCCCATCTTCATCGCCCCGCCCTTGAGCTCGCCCAGGACCCGGAAAACCTGCTCGGCCGTGCGCTGCTGGATCTCCTGGGCGACGATCTCGGCGCTGCGGCCGCCGATCCGCTTGCCGAATCCGAGGGCCGCGCGGCCCGCGTACCCGATCGGCAGGCCGGCCAGCTTGGCGGTGCGCGTTACCGCGCGTCGAGGTACATCGTCATCACTCACGTTTTCAATTGTCCGTCATGCCGCGGTGTTGTGGTGACGCCCGGGGGGCCGGGACAGCCGGACCGGCCGCGCGGGCCACGGTCTGCGCCCGCCGGCGGGCCGCGCCGCAGGAGCAGCGAGGATGCGGCGGCCAGGACCGGCGCCGCCACTGCCAGTCGGGAACGGCCAGCTCCAGGGTCGCGTCGCTGACCAGGGCGGCGGGCCGGCCGGTGTCCACGAACGTCAGCGCCTGCGCGGCGGCCAGCGCCGCGACCGCCGCGGCCAGCACGGCGTCACACGTGCCCGCGGCGCTGGAGTCGGGGCTGGCCAACTGGGCCAGGATCAGCGGCCAGGCCGGGTCCCGCTCGGCCCGGGCCAGGTTCAGGCAGCGCAGGCACGCCGACCGGCCGGGGACCACCAGCGGCCCGACCACGCCCACCCCTTCGCCGCCGGCCGCGGCCAGGTGCGGTATCCGTTCCCGGACCAGCCCCGTGGCCACCTCCGGGTCGCCCGGTCCGGCCAGGACGGCCAGGTCGGATCGTTCCCCGCGGTCGGTGGTCCGGACGTCCGGCGCGACCCGGCGAATGATCCTTCTCACGCCGTCCGCCCGGGGCAGGTCCAGGTCGGGCAGCCCCAGCCCGGCCGGGGTCAGGTCCTGCGGCCGGGCCAGTCCGCCGTCCCGGCTCACCACATGACCCACGCCCGCCGCGGCCAGCAGTCCGGCGATGGCCGACCCGATCCGCCCCGCGCCGTGCACCCGCACGCAGGCCAGCCGGCGCCGGGCCAGCGTCCGCGCCCCGCCGTCGGAGTCCCCGTAGGCCAGTGACGCGGCCGCCAGCTCAGTGGCCAGCCGGCCCCTGGCCGCCGGGGTCATGCCATCCAGCGTGCCCACGGGGAAGTCGGCCAGCGCGCCCGCGCCCGCCAGCAGGCCGAGCACCCGGTGCACCGTCTTGACCGGGATCCCGGCCTCGCCGGCCGCGGTGATCACCGCCTCCCAGTCCCGGCTCCCGTCCAGCAGCGCGATCACCGGCCCCGCGTCCCGCATCCCGGACAGCGCCACCGCGCGGCGCGGATCCACCCCGATCTGCAGCGTGTCCCGGTCCCGCCACACCGGCCGCAACCCGGCCCTGAGTACTGGTCTCATGTCGGCATGGTCACCCCGCCCACCGACATTCCCGCCCCCGCCGTACACCCCAGTGGCGCCAGCGTCCCATGAGCCGCGAGGGGTGACGCCCCCGAGAGCGGGGAATCGGCGGACCCGGATGCGCGGGCGGTCTGAACCGGACCGCAAGATCGCCTTCGCGTGGGCGCCCGCCTCCCTTCCCCAGAAGACGAACGCCTCTGCCAAAGTGACCATGTGCCCGCGCATCCGGGAACTTGGTCGCGACCCTAGAAACGACCGTGCCGCCGCGTCAACACAGCCTGTGGATAACTCTGTGGAGGATGTGGGGAGGGGCCGGCGTGTTGCTGGGGACAAGCCGGTTCACAACCTGTGGATTTCCGTCGCCGCAATGGCCGGCCCAGCACGTCAGCTGGCCAAATGTCCTCCACCCATTGTGCAGAAACATTTCCCGGCCCGGCTGCGCCCCAGCAGTCCGCCCCGTCCCATCCACCCCGCCTTCGAACCCCGCAGGCCAGCAGCCCGCAGGGAGTCGCCGGGGCTCAAGGTCCCTTGGGTGCCCCGGGAGTGTCAGGGTCAGCTGTTCCCCCGGTCCCCGGCCCGGACTCACCTGCGTCGCCTGAGCTGGCCTCTCCCGAGCCCGTCGCGTTTCCGGTGTCGCCGGGGTCACCCGGGCCCCGGGGTGCTTCCGCCGGGTCCGCGTCCCCGGCGGCGGGCGATCCCGCCGATTCCGGGCCATCCGTCAGCGAGTCCACGTCCAGTTCGGAGACATCCAGCTCCGGGCGCCCCT
>DASWVA010000458.1:0-3700 GCA_036401415.1 Streptosporangiaceae bacterium | reverse complement strand
GTCCTGCCGGGAGCACGTCCGGGCCAACGACATCGCGGGCCGGTACGGCGGCGACGAGTTCATCATCATGATTCCCGGCACCACCAGCACGCGGGCGGCTCAGCTCGCGGCCGCCCTGACCGGGCCGTCCGCCCGGGTGGCCGGCGCCGCCGGGTCGCCGGTGGTGTTCACGCTCAGCGTGGGCATCGCCGAGTCCGTGGGCTGCCTCGACCTGCCCAGCCTGCTGGGCCGGGCCGACCTGGCCATGTACGAGGCCAAGCGGGCCGGCGGCGGGTGCTTCCGGATCTTCGAGGGCACCGGCCTGGCCCCGGACGCCGTCCCGGCCAGCTGACCCGGCCAGCTGACCCGGCCCACTGACCCGGCCAGGTGACCCGGCCAGGTGACCGGCCCGTCAGCAGCCGGTAGACAGATGCCATGACCGGTGAATGCTGGGACCCGGCGGCGCCCGGTGTCATGCGACTGCCCTCGGGCCGGCTGGTCCGGGGCCGGCCCCTGAGCCGCCCGGAGCCGGGCGGGCCGCCACCAGCGTTCGGCGTCTACCTGCTCGGCCGTCCACCGCCGGAGATAGCCTGGGAGTGGCGCTGGCTGCGCTGGCCGGACCTCCGGCGGCCCTCCGATCTGGACCAGGCCCGGTCCACGCTGGCGGAGGCCTGGCGCCGGGCCGCGACCGAACGGGTCGAGCTGGCCTGTACCGGCGGGCGCGGGCGCAGACGCCGGGACAACGAAGGTTCGTGGCCCGTTGGGCACCCGGCCGATGAGCCGGCCGTCCCGGTGACGTCCTAACTGGTGACCGCGAACGTTCTGGAGGAATGATGACCAGCGAGCCGTTCACCACCTGCTTGTGGTTCGACACCCAGGCCGAAGAAGCCGCCACCTATTACACCAGCATCTTCAGGGACGCCAAACTCGGTCACGTCAGCCGGTACGGCGAGAGCGGCCCCCGGCCCGCGGGCATGGTCATCACTGCGGAGTTCGAATTGAACGGGCAGCGGTTCGTGGCCCTCAACGGCGGTCCTGAGTACACCTTCACCGAGGCCGTCTCGTTCCAGATCCCGTGCGCGGACCAGGAGGAGGTGGACTACTACTGGGACCGGCTCACCGCGGACGGCGGCCAGCCCGGGCCCTGCGGCTGGCTGAAGGACAGGTTCGGCCTCTCCTGGCAGGTGGTGCCGTCCGTGCTGCCCACCCTGCTGGGTGACCCGGACCCGGGCAGAGCCGCGCGGGCCATGCAGGCCATGCTCAGCATGGGCAAACTCGACATCGCCGGACTGCAGCGGGCCCACGACGGCGGGTCAACGGTCCACGCCGGCGGGTGAGCGGCCCAGCCCGGCCTCAGGCCGAGGGGCCGGATACGGACGAGAGGAACGCCGATGCGGGTGTGCGTGCTGGGGGCCGGGGCGATCGGCGGATTCATCGGGACGCGGCTGGCCGCCGCCGGGGTAGCCACCTCAGCGCTGGCCCGCGGGGCGACACTGGCCGCGCTGCAGGCCCGCGGCTGGCGCGCGGAGACCGGCGGTGAGCTGATCACGGCGCCGGTCCGGGCCACCGCGGACCCGGCCGAGCTGGGCCAGCAGGACCTGGTGGTGCTGGCGGTCAAGGCCCAGGCGGTCCGCTCGGCCGCAGCGGTCATCGGGCCGCTGCTGGGCCCGCAGACCATGGTGCTGACCGCGATGAACGGGGTGCCGTGGTGGTTCTTCGACGGTTTCGGCGGCCCCTGCCGGGGGCGGCACCTGGACAGCGTCGACCCGGGCGGGACGATCGCCGCCACCATCGGCGTGCAGCACGTGATCGGCGCGGTGGTGCACCTGAGCAGCAGCGTGCCCGAACCCGGCCTGGTCCGGCACCACCACGGCGCGGGCCTGATCATCGGGGAACCCAGCCACCAGGATTCCGCCCGGGTCCGGGCCCTGGCCGCGCTGCTGGGTACCGGGTCGCTGGACGTCACCGTGTCCGCCAGCATCCACACCGACGTCTGGTACAAGCTCTGGGGCAACATGACGATCAACCCGGTCTCGGTCCTGACCGGTGCGACCGCGGACCGGATCCTGGACGACGACCTGGTCCGGGAGTTCTGCCAGACGGCGATGCGCGAGGCGCAGCAGGTCGGCGCCCGCATCGGGTGCCCGATCACGGAGACCCCCGATGACCGTAACAAGATCACCAGAAGGCTCGGTGCCTTCACCACCTCGATGCTGCAGGACGCCCGGGCCGGGCGTGGCCTGGAACTCGATGCCCTGGTGGGCGCGGTGCGGGAGATCGGCGGGACCGTCGGGGTGCCGACCCCGGCGCTGGACGCGCTGTACGGGCTGACCCGGCTGTGGGCGAGATGTCACCAACCGTTCGTGAGCCCGTAAGAGCGTAGTGACCGCGGGCGGCATGCGCGTGTCGCACCTTGTGAGCATGCGGATCGCGATCATCACCGAATCGTTCGCGCCCGACCTCAACGGCGTGGCCAACTGCGTCCAGCGCGTGGCCGAACACCTGGTCCACCGCGGTCATCAGCCCCTGATCATCGCTCCGGAACCGGCGTCCACCATGGGCGGGGCCAGCCCGGAGCGGTATCCCTACCCGGTGGAGCGGGTCTCCTCGGTGCCCCTGCCGGGTTACCCGGGTTTCCGGCTGGGCCTGCCCAGCCGGGCCATCCGGGCGGCCCTGACCCGCCATCGCACCGAGCTGGTCCACCTGGCCAGCCCGGTGTTCCTGGGTGCGACCGGCAGCGCGGTCACCCGGCACCTGGGACTGCCCGCGATCGCCGTCTACCAGACCGACGTTCCGGCCTACGCCCGCGCGTACGGGTGGCACGGGGCCGGCGAGGCAGCCGCCTGGCGCTGGCTGCGGCGCATCCACAACGCCGCCGAGCGCTCCCTGGCCCCGTCCAGCGCCGTCATGGACCAGCTGGCGTCGCACGGGTTCGAACGGCTCTGGCTGTGGGGCCGCGGCGTCGACCTGACCTGCTTCGGGGCTGGCCACCGCAGCGACGAGCTGCGCCGGGAACTCGCGCCGCACGGCGAGGTGCTGGCCGGGTACGTCGGACGGCTGGCCACCGAGAAACGGGTCGACCTGCTGGCCGGGGTGGCCGCGCTGCCCGGCGTCCAGCTGGTGGTGGTGGGCGGCGGCCCGGCTGCGGGCGCGCTCCGCGAGCGGATGCCGGCCGCGGCGTTCCTGGGTGAGCAGCGCGGTGCGCAGCTGGCCCGGACCTACGCCAGCCTGGACGTGTTCGTGCACAGCGGGCCGCACGAGACCTTCGGCCAGACCCTGCAGGAGGCGGCAGCCAGCGGCGTCCCGGTGGTCGCGCCGGCCGCCGGCGGCCCGCTCGACCTGGTCGACCCCGGCGTCACCGGCTTCCTGGTCGAGCCGGGAAACGACGCGGCCATCACCGCGGCGGTCGCGCGGCTGGCCGCAGACCCCGCGCTGCGGGCGGCCCAGGGCCGGGCCGGGCAGCAGAAGGTCCGGGCCCGCACCTGGACGGCACTCGGTGACCAGCTGATCGGCCATTATCAGGCGGTGCTGCAGCCCGGGCGGGCCAGCCGGCACCCGGCGGGCGCGGCGGCCTGAGCAGGCGCACCCCGGCGCGCGCCGGGCGGGGCCCGGGGTGAGCCCCGGCCCCGGGCCCCGGCTGGACAGCATCCAGGCTGGCCGGGAGCCCGCATGCCGGCTAAATTGGCCGGAATTGCCGCTCGCCGCACCCGCAAACACGAGG
>DASWVA010000457.1:0-1775 GCA_036401415.1 Streptosporangiaceae bacterium | reverse complement strand
CAGCTCGCCGTACACCCGTTCCTGCGCCAGCTCGAGGTCGTAACCCCGCTGCCCGGCGGACAGTTGCGGGTGCTGCTCGCTGGTCTCGGCGTCGACCAGGTAGGCCTCCAGCGTGCCGGCGTCGTAGCGGAACAGCGTGTTTGACAGCGAGCAGTCGCCCCAGAAGAAACCGGACAGGTGCAGCCGCACCAGCAGCTCGACCAGCGCGTCCAGCAGCCGGTCGGTGGGCTGGCCGCCACGGGGCCGGGAGAAGACCGCCCGGTAGGTGGTGGCGTAGGACAGGAACCTCGTGACCAGTACCGAGTCCATGTCCGGACCGCGGTTGACCGCGACCCCGATCACGTTCACTGCCGGGATGCTCAGCTCGTCCAGCGAGCGCAGCAGCGTGTACTCGCGGCGGGCCAGTCGCTCGGGCAGCTCCTTGAGCGCGTACAGGACCCCGTCGTTCTCGACGAACCGGACGATGTGCCGGTGCACGCCGCGCTGGCGGATCTCCACCAGCCGGTCGTCCTGCCAGTCTTCCAGCGGTTCGCCCCACGGCAGGGTGAGCAGGCCGGCCGCCTCCTGGGCGGGTGGAGTAAAGACAAAGCGCACGCCGGTTACCCTAACCGATCAGGAGGAGGCCCCCATGCCCGCTGAGGTGCTGAGCCGCCGCGCCCTGAACCGGGCCGTGCTGGCCCGCCAGGACCTGCTGGACCGCCGGCCGGTGGCCGGGGCCCGCCGCACCGGGGCCGCCGGACCGGTGATGGCCATGGTCCGGCACCTGGGCGGCCTGCAGGCGCAGGCGCCGTTCCCGCCCTACTACGGCCTGCTGGCCCGGCTGGACGGCTTCCAGCCCGGGGACCTGGCCGGCCTGCTGCTGAGCCGGGACGTGGTGCGGATCGCGCTCATGCGCGGCACCATCCACCTGGTCACCGCGGATGACGCGCTGGCCTGGCGGCCGCTGATCCAGCCGGTGCTGGACCGGGCCCTGGCCACCGTCTTCGGCCCGCGGCTGGCCGGCGCCGACCTGGCGGCGGTGGCCGCGGCGGGGCGGGCGCTGACCAGCGCGGAGCCGCTGACCTTCGCCGAACTGGGCGCCACCCTGACCAGGACCTGGCCGGACCACCCGGCCGAAGCGCTGGCCCAGGCGGTGCGGGCGCTGGTCCCGCTGGTCCAGGTGCCGCCGCGCGCGGTGTGGGGAAAATCGGGCCTGGCCCGGCACACCCCGGCCGACGTGTGGCTGGGCCGGCCGCTGGCCGGGCACCCGGACCGGCCGGAGCTGGTCCGGCGCTACCTGGCCGCCTTCGGCCCGGCCACCGTCCAGGACCTGCAGGCCTGGTCGGGGCTGACCCGGCTGCGGGAAATCGTCCACCCCATGCGGGACCGGCTGCGGGTCTTCGCCGACGAGGACGGGCGCGAGCTGTTCGACCTGCCGGACGCGCCGCGGCCCGGTCCGGACGTGCCCGCGCCGGCCCGGCTGCTGCCCGAGTACGACAACCTCATCCTGTCCCACGACGACCGGACCCGGTTCCTGGCCGCCGGCGACCGCCAGCAGCTGTTCCGGCAACCGAATGTCTTTCCCGGCAGCGTGCTGCTTGACGGCTTCGTGGCCGGGATGTGGCGGCTGAAGCGTGCCCGGGGTACCGCCACCATCACCGTCGAGCTGTTCCGCGACCGGGTTCCGGCCCGCGACCGGGACGCGGTGACGGCCGAGGCCGCCCGGGTGCTGGCCATGGCCGCGCCCGCGGCCGCCCCCGAGGTGCAGCTGGTTACGGCCGGGTCACCGCCGCCGC
>DASWVA010000456.1:0-2084 GCA_036401415.1 Streptosporangiaceae bacterium | reverse complement strand
CGCCGCGGTGAGGAACCCCAGGTCGAACGGGGCGTTGTGCGCCGTGAGGACGCCACCCTGGGCGAACTGCAGCCAGGCCGGCAGCACCTGCTCGGGCCGCGGCGCGGCCGCCACCATCTGGCTGCTGATCCCGGTCAGCGTTTCGATGTCCGGCGGCACCGGCATGGCCGGGTCGACCAGGGTGGAAAACTCGCCCAGCACCTGCCCGGCCCGCATCCGCACCGCGCCGATCTCGGTGATCCGGGCGTCCTCCGGTGACCACCCGGTGGTTTCCACGTCCACGACCACGTACTCGAGCCTGGTCAGGGTCGTGGCCGGCCACGGGACGTCGTCCAGGTCGGTCACACATCCCACGCTAGGGGGCACTACCGACAGTCCGCCGTCAGCCGGCCGCGGCCACGCAATACCGGAGGGCCCTTTGAGCACGGCGGCATCCAATCTTACGAAACGCGGTCATTATGGTCGCCGGCTGGGCGCAAAGGGCCGGACAACTACCGGACCGGCCGGGAAAAAAAATGGATACCCGGCACATTACCGCCGTAACAAGGCCTGACCGCCGCCCTCCTGGGGCGCGGGAATTATGCGCGCTGAACGTGCTGGTCACAGCGGCCTGGTGGCCCCGCCGCGTTACCGGCGAGCCCCGCTTGGCGACTTGGCGGCTGCGATTGTAGCGTTATGCAGTCGTGCTCGAGTGGTAACCAGCGAAACTGGGGCGACTCTCGCCGAAGCGCTTGAAACGGCTAAACGCTTTCACTATGGTCTCATCCCGGTTACACCGTCCGATTTTGGTACCTCGGGCGGTCGCTGTTGGCAGATCTCGGCGGGGAGCGGACCTCAGTTATTCTCCCGAAGGAGCGTGTCTGGCACGTGCGTACGCGTCTACCGGGCTTCAGGTCCCGGCTGAAGAGCAGCCTGGCCGCGACGGCGGGTCTGGCGACCGCCATCGGCCTGGCCACCTGGGCGGGTACGGCTGGTGCAGCGCCCCAACCGTCCATCACCCAGGTCGAGGCCCAGGTCAACCAGCTGACCTCCCAGTTTGACCAGGCCAACCAGCAGTACGACCAGGCCGCCCAGCAGGTGTCGCAGGCCCGGGTCAAGCTGGCCCGCGCCGACCGGCAGGTGAGCGCCGACCAGGCCCAGTTCAAGAAGCTCCAGGGCGCGGTCGCGGCGATCGCGGCCGCGAGCTACGAGAACAGCAACATGACCTCGGTGGCCGGCCTGCTGACCTCCAACGACCCGAACGCCGTGCTTAACAGTGCGTCGCTGCTGCTGGAGATCTCCCAGGGCCGCAACCAGCAGCTCGGGGCGTTCCTGGTCGCGGCCCGTCAGCTGAGGGACTCCCAGCAGCAGGCCCAGCGGACCAAGGACGCGCTGGCCGCGGTCGAGCAGCAGAAGCTGGCCCAGCAGCGCAAGGCCAGCAAGTCGCTGTCCGACGAGAAGGCCGTGTACGCCAACCTGACCGCCCAGCAGCAGCAGACCGTCCAGGCCACCACGGTGGGCGGCAGTGGCCGGAGCGCCGTCACCACCCCCACCGGGGGGACCTACACCGGGTCCACCTCGACCAACGGCGGCCAGGCGGCCGCGTTCGCGGTCTCCAAGCTCGGCTGCCCGTACCTGTACGGCGGCACCGGCCCCTGCAACTCCGGGTACGACTGCTCCGGTCTGGCCCAGGCCGCCTGGGCGGCCGCCGGGGTGTCGATCCCGCGGACCACCTACGACGACTGGGCCTCGCTGGCGCACGTCTCCATGTCGTCCCTGGAGCCGGGTGACCTGATCCTGTACGACGGCGAAGGGCACGTGGCCATCTACGTGGGCGGCGGGATGATCGTCGACGCCCCCCACACCGGCGCGGTCGTGGAGGAGATCTCGATGAACGAGTCCTGGTACGCCGACAGCGCGGACGGCGCCGTCCGCCCGTAACCCCCGGCCCGGCCGCGCACCGCGCCTTAGACTCGGGCGCTATGCGCGGCACGCTGATCGTCACCAATGACTTCCCGCCCCGGCCGGGCGGCATCCAGTCGTTCGTGCACGGGCTGGCCAGTCAGCTGCCCCCGGATCAGGTGGCCGTGTACGCCCCGGCCTGG
>DASWVA010000455.1:0-3543 GCA_036401415.1 Streptosporangiaceae bacterium | reverse complement strand
GGCTCACGAACACCAGTGTGCGGCACGAACCCCCGGTTACGGGGGACCTAATTTTGTCACCTTAACGGTAGTTACGGTGGGCACTGGCTGTCCGTAACCTACCGGCCGGTGGATCACATCCTGTAGAAATGTTCCAACCATCGTGTGGGGGGCGTCAGGCCGCCCGCGCGAGGGCAAGGCGGTCCGCTGGGGAGCCTCAGAGGCCGGCGGCGCGGTCGAGCAGGGTCTTGCGCCGCTGCTCCAGGGCGACCAGATCGCCGAACAGCTGGTTGTACTCGGTCTGCTGCTGGACCGGGTTCATCCGCTGCAGCCTGCCTTTGACCGCCGCGATCTCCCGGCTCACGGCCAGCTCACCCACGCGAGCCAGCACCGAGTCCACGTAACGTGCGTCCGGCTCCCCCGTGAGCTGGGGTGGCTCGACCGCCAGCCGGGTCATGAACGAGCGGGCCCGGTCGTTGGGGGCGTTCTCGCGCAGCAGGGCGGCCCACTCCCGCACGTTGCCAGCCAGGCCGGTGCCGCCCGCCTCGCCGATCAGGCGGAACACCGCGGCGTGCGCGGTCACCGTGAACGCCTCAGGCCCCAGGGCGTCGAACTCCGGCCCGCACAGCCCGGGGCGCTGCACGGCCAGCTTCAGCGCCTCGCGCTCGATCTGCACCACCGGGTCGGACGGGTCGTAAACCGCGTCGGCCGGGCGGGCGGCGTCGCGGCGGGCGGTGTCCTGGCGGCCATTATCCTGGCGGCCGTCGTCGTAGCGGCGGCTGTCGTCGTAGCGGCCGGGGTTCTGGCGGCCCGGGTTCTGGCGGCCCGGGTTCTGGCGGCTGTTACCGGAGCGGCCGCGGCCCTGGTCGGGGCCTCCTCCGGCCTGTCCGCCGTG
The DNA here is from genome assembly GCA_036401415.1 of Streptosporangiaceae bacterium. Classification (GTDB taxonomy): domain Bacteria; phylum Actinomycetota; class Actinomycetes; order Streptosporangiales; family Streptosporangiaceae; genus Bog-532. Next base: position 2,669 of record DASWVA010000455.1, on the reverse strand, counting down.
CTCACGTACCCGGGCCAGCACGAACCGCTCGTCCATCAGGCCGAGCCACCGGTCCAGGTTGACTGCATAGCGGGTGCGCAGGCCCGAGTCCTTGATCCTGGCCACGATCGGCGCGGCCTCGTCGAGCGCGGCCAGCTGACCCTCGGCCGTATCCAGATTGTGCTTGTTCACCGCGCTGCGGATGGCGAACTCGAACAGTGGCACACGCCGGGCCACCAGGTCGCGGACGGCCGCGTCGCCCTGCTTGAGCCGCAGGTCACACGGATCAAGTCCGTCGGGCTGGACCGTCACGAAGGTCTGGGTGACGAAGCGCTCCTCCATGCCGAACGCACGGAGCGCGGCCTTCTGCCCGGCCGCGTCGCCGTCGAAGGTGAAGATGACCTCGCCGGTCGCGCCGTCGGTGTCCATCACCAGCCGCCGCAGCACCTTGACGTGGTCGTCCCCGAAGGAGGTGCCGCAGGTGGCTACGGCGGTGGGCACGCCGGCCAGGTGACAGGCCATCACGTCGGTGTAACCCTCGACGATGACCGCCTGGCGGCGGTGGGAGATCTCCCGCTTGGCCAGATCGGCTCCGTAGAGCACGGTGCTCTTGTGGAAGAGCGGAGTCTCGGGGGTATTAAGGTATTTCGGTCCGTCGTCGTCGGGGTCGAGTTTTCGCGCGCCGAACGCGATCACGTCGCCGGACAGGTCGCGGATCGGCCACATCAGCCGCCCGCGGAACCGGTCCACCGGGCCGCGGCGGCCCTCGCGGGCCAGGCCACCGGCGATGATCTCCTCGTCGGAGAAGCCCTTGGTCCGCAGGTGCCGGGTCAGTTCCTCCCAGGCGGCCGGGGCGTAGCCAACCCCGAACCTCTCCGCGTCGGCCCGTTCGAACCCCCGCTCAGCCAGGAAGGTCCGGCCCACCGCGGCGGCGGGGCTTTCCAGCTGGGCAGCGTAGAACTCAGCCGCGATCCGGTGCGCGTCCAGCAGCCGCCGGCGCCGGCTCTGCTCCTGGCCGGGTACGTAACCGCCCTGCTCGTAACGCAGGTCGATACCGGCCCGGCCGGCCAGACGTTCGATCGCCTCGATGAACGTCAGGCCGTCAATTTTCTCCACGAACCGGATGACGTCGCCGCCCTCGGCGCAACTGAAGCAGTAGAACAGCCCGCGAGCCGGGGTGACGTTGAACGAGGGCGTCTTTTCGTCGTGGAACGGGCAGAGCCCTTTGAGCGAGTCACCGCCCGCGCTGCGGAGCTGCAGGTATTCGCCGACCACCTCATCGATTGGCGAGCGCTCGCGGACGGCCGCGATGTCCTCGTCGCGGATCCGGCCAGCCATCTCCCGCCTCCGCTCCTGGTCGTGCTGACTCCTGCTGGGGTCACGCTTGCTGGGCTCACGCTGCTGCAGGGCCGGGAAAACCCCCGTGGCTGAGCTTAACCGGCACCGCGGACACCAACGGCCGGGTCAGGTGATCCGCCGCTGGTGGGCGCGGCCGGTGGACGGGCCAGGTGGACGGGCCGGGTGGACGGGGCTGGGTGGACGGGGCTGGGCGGGCCCGTAGCCTGAGGTCATGCGCGAGCTGCTGGTGCTGTGGGACGTCGACCACACACTCATCGACGCCGGCGGGCTGAGCTCGCACCTGTACGGGCTGGTGTTCGCGGAGCTGTTCGGCCGGGAGCTGCCGCAGGTCGCTCCCATGGCGGGGCGGACCGACCGGGCCATCATCGTGGAGACGCTCACGCTGGCCGGGATCCCGGACCCGCGTGGGCACGTGCCCGCGTTCATCGACGAGCTGACCCGGCAGGCACCGGCGTTCGGCGAACGGGTCCGGTCGCGCGGTCGGGTGCTGCCCGGGGTGCCCGAAGCGCTGGCGGCGCTGGCCGCTGCGGGGCCTAAGGGGCGTGAGGGTAATGCGGGGCGTGAGGGTACTGGGGAACGCGGAGGTACTGCTGGGCCTCGGGGGCCTGCGGGTAATGGGCCGGCGCGGCCGCCGGTCCTGGTACGGCAGTCGGTGCTGACCGGGAACATCCGGCCGCTGGCCGAGGTCAAGCTGGGCGCGCTCGGGCTGGGCGACCCGCTGGATCTGGCCATCGGCGCGTACGGGGACATGGACGAGGTGCGGTCGGGGCTGGTCCGGGTGGCGCGGGCCGCGGCGGCTACCGCGAGCGGGTCGGGTGGCTCGGGCGGGTCGGGTGGCTCGGGCGGGCCGGGTGGCCCAGGCGGGCCGGGTAGCTGGGGCGAGTCGGGCGGGCCGGGTGGCTCGGGCGCGGCGGATTTCGGGGGTGAGGCCACGGTACTGGTCGGTGACACCCCCTTGGACGTGGCCGCAGCGCTGGCCACCGGGGCACGGGCGGTCGGCGTGGCGACCGGGGACTTCACCGAAGCGGACCTGGCCGCGGCGGGTGCACACGCAGTGCTGCCCGACCTGAGCGACACGGCCCGGGTGCGGGCGGCGATCCTGGATGGTGCCTGGTGACCACGCGGGCGGCCCGGGAGGTGATCGCGGCCAACGTGGCCCGGTTTCCGCGCGTCAAGGCGCCCGCCGAAGGCCTGAAGCCTGCCTCGGTGGCCATCTGCGTGGTCCAGGCCGAGGACGTGCTGTCCCTGCTGATCACCAGGCGGGCGGCGACCATGCGCAACCACGCGGGCCAGTGGGCGCTGCCCGGTGGCCGCCGGGACCCGGGCGAGAC
>DASWVA010000454.1:0-1585 GCA_036401415.1 Streptosporangiaceae bacterium | reverse complement strand
CAGCGAAAGGCCAGGCGACGTCCAGCGGAACGGGTGGACGTAGACGCGGCGGCGGGGCAGTTCTTCGTGCAGCCGCGCCTGGGGCAGGTCCTCGTACTCCCGGCAGCGTTCCGGGTTCAGCTGCTGCACGCGGGCCAGGCCGGTCACCCGCATCCCGAACACGTCCAGCGGCGCCTGCCGGGTAAACCCGGGCAGCAGGTCGGCGCCGACGGTCCGGCCGCGGCTCAGCGGGTCGTTGACCACCACCGCGGCCCGGTCCAGCTCGCCGGTCCAGCCCGGGCCCGGGTCGATGACGCCGTGCTCGATCACGGCCACCGGTGAGTCGCCGCAGTCCCAGAACAGCGCGTTGAACTGGGTGACGTGCACGGTCGAGATGCCGGGGGTGCCGGCCACCGGATGCCGGGCGCCCTGCGCCGGCGGGGTGTCGTGCTCCAGGTAGACGGCCGGGATGTCGCGGCCCGGCGTCCGGCCCAGCCAGGCCGCGGCCAGCGGCAGCTCGTCCGGGCGCTGCAGCACGACGAGGTCCACCGCCGCGTCCCGCAACTGCTCGGGGGCCACCTCGGTCACGCTGGCGGGCCAGTCCCAGGTCCGGGCCCGGCCGAGGCCGAACGGCCCGCGGTCCGCCGTCACCGGCACCAGGTACTCGTGCGGGCCCTGCACGAAGCTGGTCAGCCAGGATCCGTGCAGGTGCCAGATGAGGATCCTCATCCGCTCACCTCGGCGGGGACCGCCCGCCCCGCCTCAGCTCCGCCCCGCCTTTCCTCGCCGGCCAGATCGGTCAGCTCCGCCACCGCGGCCACCACCTCATCCGGGCCGATCGTGTCCAGGCAGGGATGCCCGCGCACCGGGCACACCCGCGCCCTGGTCCCCGCGCAGGCCGCGTCCTGGCGCCCGAGCAGCCGGTACGGCACTCCGTATGGCGCCCACCGGGCGGGCGGCACGACCGGGGCGAACAGGCTCACCACCGGGGTGCCCACCGCGGCGGCCAGGTGGGCCGCGCCCGTGTTCGGGGCGACGACCACGTCGGCGGCGGCCAGCACGGCGGCCAGCGTGCGCAGGCTGGTCCGGCCGCCCAGGTCCACCACCCCCGCCGCTCCCGCCTGCTCGCAGATGGCCGTCACGACCGGCGCCTCGCCCGCCGACCCGGTCACCGCCACCTGATGCCCGGCCCGGGCCAGGGCGGCGACCATGGCCGCTACCCGGCCGGCCGACGGCGCCCGGGACGGCACCGACGCCCGCGCGTGCACCACCACGTACCGGCCGGTGACCAGCTCCGGATCCGGCCCCGGCGAGATCACCGCCAGCCGCCCGGCGTCCCCGGCCGGGAGCGGGTAACCCGCCGCGCGGGCCAGCGACAGGTTCCGTTCCGCCTCCGGCACGTCATCGGTCAGCTGGTGCCGGACGTCCAGCAGCGATCCGGGGTAGTCCTCGCTGATGGCGGCGATCCGCGGTATCCCGGCCATTCGCAGCGCCAGCGCCATCGGCAGCGGCGACTGGTGAAACGAGGTGAAGATCACCGCAGCCGCCGCCCGCACGGCCCGGACCTGCTCGACCAGCGACCGGACCGCACCGTGGTCGAACGGGC
>DASWVA010000453.1:0-5723 GCA_036401415.1 Streptosporangiaceae bacterium | reverse complement strand
CCGGTCATGGCCACCTTCGCCGCGTTCGGCTCGTTCTCCATGCTGCTGTTCGTGGCGTTCGGCGGCCGGATGCGCGAACGGCTGCCGTCCCAGGTCGCGCTGGTGCTGACCGGGACGGTGTTCGCCTGCCTGGGCACGCTGGCCTCGCGGACGGACTGGCTCGCCGCGCTGGCCATGCTGGTCGTCGGCTTCGGCGTGCTGTTCGCCGGGGTGGTCAGCTCGGCGCTAGCCAGCGCGTCGACCGCGCTGCTGCTGGCCTTCATCCTGCCGGTCACGCTGCGCGCGCCGGCCAGCTCCATCCCGGACCGGGTGGCCGGCTGGCTACTGGCCGGGGCCGTGTCGCTGCTGGCCATTACGCTGCTGTGGCCCGCGCCGGCCCGCGACCCGCTGCGGCGGCCGGTCGTCCAGGCCTGCAACCGGCTGGTCCGCCGGATGCGAGCCGAAGCCGCGTACACCCGGGCCAAGGCTGTCCCGGACCAAGGCGTCCCGGACCAGGCCGCGCTGGAGGCGGCCCGGCAGGAACTGGACGCGGCGGCCGCCGAGTCCAGCGCGGCCGTGACCGCCCTGCGGACCTCGTTCTTCGCCACGCCGTACCGGCCGACCGGCCTGACCACCGCGGCCCGCACGCTGGTCCGGCTGGTGGACGAGATCGTCTGGCTGGACGTGGTGCTCGACCAGATGCCCGCCGCCGGCCACCGCCACCCGGTCAGCGAGGAAGTGTGCACGGTCAAGCTGGCCGCCGCTGACCTCTTGGAGCGGGGCACCGCGCTGCTGGAGGCGGGCAGCGGACCGCTCGGCGCGCTGCCGCCCGCCCAGGACCGGCTGGAACAGGCCCGCGCGTCGATGGAACAGGCAGCCATGTCCCTGGCCGGAGTCGGCGTCGGGGCCGTGGCCGGGGCCGAGACCAGGGTTGAGGCCGGGGCCGGGGCCGGAGTTGAGACCGGGGCCGCTGATGAAGCCGAGCAGTACGTGTCGGGCCTGGAGCCGTCGTTCCGGGCCCAGGAGCTCAGCTTCGTGACCTCGGCCATCGCGGCCAACATCCAGCTCACCGTGGCCGCCCTGGAGCGGCCGTGGTGGCAGCAACTGCTGGGCCGCCAGCCGGCCGGCGTCACCGGCGCCCTGTCGTCGGCGCAGGAACGGGCCGGCGCCCACGTCGACCGGCACTCGGTCTGGCTGCACAACAGCTTCCGCGGCGCGATCGCGCTGGCCCTGGCCGTCCTGGTGTCCGACCTGACCGGCGTGCAGCATTCGTTCTGGGTGGTCCTCGGCACGCTCAGCGTGCTGCGGTCCAGCGCGTTCAGCACTGGGCAGAACGTGCTGCGCGGGCTGCTCGGCAACCTGGCCGGGTTCGTGATCGGTGGGGCGCTGATCGTGGGGATCGGCACCAGCCAGACCGTGCTGTGGATCCTGCTCCCGGTCGCCGTCCTGATCGCGGGGCTGACTCCGGCGGTCATCTCGTTCGCGGCCGGCCAGGCCAGCTTCACCATCACGCTGCTGATCCTGTACAACATCATCGCCCCGGCGGGCTGGAAGGTCGGCCTGATCCGGATCGAGGACATCGCCATCGGCTGTGCCGTCAGCCTGGTGGTCGGGGTGCTGTTCTGGCCCCGGGGCGCGGCTCCGGCCCTGGGTGATGCGCTGGCCGGAGCGTACGCCGAGACCGCGCGCTACCTGAGCAGCGCGGTCACGTACGGGGTGATCCGGTGCGACGAGGTGCTGCCCCCGGCGCCGCCGCCGCGGGACGAGCGCCTGCGGGCCGCAGCGGCCGGCCGGCGGCTCGACGACGCGTTCCGCGGTTACCTGGCCGAGAGCGGCGCCAAGCACCTGCCGCTGGCCGAGGTGAGCACCATGATCACCGGGGTCACGGTGCTGCGGCTGTCGGCCGACGCCGTGGTCGACCTGTGGAACCGGGACGACGGCGCCCCGTCCGGGGACCGGACCGCGGCCCGCACCGAGGTGCTGACCGCGGCAGCCCAGGTCAACGCCTGGTACCAGGCCATGGCGGGCGCCCTGACCGGGTCGGGCGAGGTGCCCGCGGAGCTGCCGCCGGACGCGGCCGCGGACGGCCGCCTGGTCGACGCGGTCCGGCACGACCTGACCGGGGAGGACGGGCAGGGCACGGCGACCGCGGTCAAGATGATCTGGACCGCCGACCATGTGGCCGTGGCCCGGCGCCTGCAGGGCCGGATCACCGGCCCGGTGCGCACCGCGGCCGCCGTCCGCCGCAAACCCCAGCGCCTGTTCCCGGCCCGTCACCGCCGCCCGGCCACCGAGCCGTCCCCGGTCACGCCGGGCTGACCGGCCCGCGACCGGCCCGGCCGTTCCCGCCCGGCCGTTCCCGCCCGGCCGCCGCGCCGATGATTTCGGCGGGCCACGATCGTCGGAGGAACCATGAGCCGAGTCATCTGTCACATGTCCATTTCCCTGGACGGTTTCGTCGCCGGACCGGACCAGGGACCCGATGACCCGATCGGCGCCGGCGGCCTGCGGCTGCACGAATGGCACTGGCACGCGGACGACCCCGGCCACGAAGCCGACGTCGGCCTGCGCGACGAGCTGATGAAGACCCGCGGCGCCCACGTGATGGGGCGCAACATGTTCGGCCCGGTCCGCGGCGAGTGGGACGGGGACTGGCGGGGCTGGTGGGGTGAGGAGCCGCCGTACCACGCGCCGGTCTTCGTGCTCACCCACTACCCGCACGACCCGATCGAGATGAAGGGGGGGACGACTTTCCACTTCGTCACCGACGGGTTCGAATCTGCCCTGTCGCAGGCGCTGGCGGCAGCGGGCGGAGCCGACGTGGACATCGCAGGCGGCGCCTCGACGGTGCGTCAGGCCTTCGCGGCCGGGGTCGTCAACGAGCTGATGCTGGACGTGGTGCCGATCCTGCTGGGCCGGGGGGAGCGGTTGTTCGACGGGGTGCCGGACCCCGGTTTCCAGCCGGTCGAGGTCGTCCCCTCCCCGTATGCGACCCACCTGCGCTACCGCGTCGGTTCCTGATCACCTGGCTGGCCGGCTCACTGGTCACCGGTCCAGGAGCTGATCTCCATGCCGTCCCCGGCCGGGAAGCTGACCGTGACGTAGCCGTGTGCGGGGTCGCGGACGTAGGCCAGGTAGCCGGCCACGCTGGAAAACGAGCTGTCGTCGGCGATGACCAGGGCGCCGGGGGCGAGGCGGGGCTCCAGCAGCCGCAGGACCGGCAGGTACAGGTCTTTCCAGCCGTCCAGCAGGACCAGGCCGATGGGCCCGGGAACGTCGGCCAGCGTCTCCCGGGCGTCCCCCGCGAGCACGGTCACCGGTCCGTCGACCCCGCCCTGGCGCAGGTTGTCCCGGGCCGCGCCCACCTTGGCCGTGCTCAGCTCGGTGCTGAAGACATGACCGGCGCCGTTGTCGATGACCCCGGCGGCCAGGAAGATGGTGGAGATCCCGAACGAAGTGCCGAACTCGACCACGGTCCGCGGCCGGGCGGCCCGGGTCAGCGCGTACAGCAGGTGGCCGCCTTCGGCGGACACCGGCATGTAGACGTCCTGCATGGCGTCGGCCAGTTCCTGGCCGGAGGTGAGCCCGTGGTCGTGCCGGGCCGGGTCGCCGTCCGCGGCGGCCTCCTGGGCGGTGGCCGCTGAGAACAGCCGGGCCAGGGTGCCGGCGGTCCGGGGGGCCGTCAAGGTGTTCGTCATAACGGTTACACTAGACGCAACGTTGCGTCTAGTCAATGGGGCAGGCATAACGTGGGCCTCTGCGCGCCGGGCCGGCCGGGATCGTCAGCCGAAGGTGAACGAGTACGCGTTCAGCCCCGGCGACAACGACACCCGGAGCGTCCCGCTCCCCGGTTTCGGCTGGCTGACCACGGTGTAGATGTCCGGCGCCCCGGAGACCCGGTACGTCCTGGTGGTCCCGTTCACGGTGGCGGTGATCGTCCCGGTGCCGCCGACGTCCAGGTAGACGTCCGCGGCGGTGAAGTTCAGCTCGATGGCCGCGTTGCGGCCCGAGGTCAGGTCCTGGCTGCCCAGAGTCCAGCGGCCGGACAGCGCCCACTCGCTGGCGCCCAGCGAGGCGGGGAAGCGGAAGGGCCTGGCGCCGTTCCCGGAGCTTCCGCCGTAGCTGGTGGCCCGCTCCGTCCCCAGATACGTCTCCGGAGTCTGGGCCGGCGAGACCGGGGTGGTGTCCGGGACCTGCGTGGCGGGCGGCAGGGTGGCCGCCGGGTGCGCCGCGGTCAGCAACTGCCGGATCAGGTTCTCGGTCCCGGAGTAGCCGCCTTCGCCGACGCTGACGTACCGGACGACCCCGGCCGGGTCGATCAGGTAGTCGGCCGGCCAGGACTCGTTGCTGTAGCTGTCCCAGGTCTTGTAGTTGTTGTCCAGGGCCACCGGGTAGGTGATGCCGAGCCGCCTGATGCCCGCGTCGACGTTGCTGGGCACGTGCTCGAAGGCGTACTCGGGGGTGTGCACCCCGATCACCACGAGGCCGTCCCGCTGATAGCTGGAGTACCAGGCTTCGACGTGCCTGATCGCCCGCTGGCAGTTGATACACGAGTAGGCCCAGAAGTCGACCAGGACCACCTTGCCCCGGAGCGAGCCGAGGCTGACCGGCGCGCCGCTGCGGGTGTTGAACCACTGCTGGATGCCGTCGATGGCCGGCGCCTTCCCGCAGTTCCGCAGGGCCGGATCCGGGTTGTTCGCACAGGACGTCAGCGAGGTCGCGGGGCCTTCGTTCAGCACCTTCGACGCATGCCCGGTCTGGTTCAGGTCGTGGTTGAGACCGGAGGTGTAGTCCGGGATGGCCCGCTGCAGGGCGTCGGTCACGTTGAACGTGAGCGCTACGGCCAGCCCGATCAGGACCACCCCGGCCGCGATCCGGACCCCGCGCTGCCGGGTCCGGAACGCCCGGACCCGCTCGGCCACGCCCCGCCCGGCCAGGGCGAACGCCAGCAACGGGATGGCCGTGCCGACCGCGAAGGCGATGGTCAGCGCGACCGTCGACACGCCGATCCGGCCCGTGGCCCCGGCCACCGTGATCGCGGCCAGCACCGGCCCCGCGCACGGCACGTACACCGCGCCCAGGGCCAGCCCGAGCACGAAGCCGCCATGACCCTGGCCCACCCGGCGCTGCGGCAGCCAGGTGAACGGCCGCTCGAGCAGATCCTGCACCCGCGGCACCATCATGGCCAGGCCGACCAGCACCAGCACGACCAGGCCCACCCAGCGGATGATGTCCTTCGGCAGCGGCAGCGCGCTCAGGATCAGGGTCCCGAACAGCGTGAACGCGCTGAAGCTCAGGGCCAGCCCGGCCACCACCAGGTAGGGGCGCCTGCCGTCACGGCGTGAGGCCGGCATGACCGCCATGGGCGCGGTGCCCGGCCGTGGCCCGCCCTCACCCGGGACGGACGCCCCGATAGGTTCGGTGATGGTGACGGCGGGGACCGGCGCGGACGGGACCGTGACCGCGGCCGGGCTGCTGGGCGCCGCCTCACCCACCGGGGCCCGGGCGGCCCCGGCGGACGGCGTGACGATGCGCGCCCCCTGCGCCCCGCCGGACAGAAAGATCACCGGCAGGACCGGCAGGACGCACGGCGAGATACCGGTGATGAGGCCGCCCACCAGCCCGATCAGGATGAGCGTTGTCAGGGCCAACCTCCACGACCGGACTGGTCCGCGACCACCGCGCCGGTTCCGGCTCTTCAGCCTTTATACGTCCGGGCCGCCGTAAAGGTTTCCCTTTCCGTC
>DASWVA010000452.1:0-7541 GCA_036401415.1 Streptosporangiaceae bacterium | reverse complement strand
GAGCACGTCCGGGTCCGCGTAGCTCCACTTCAGGCCGCCACGGCGGCGCAGCTCGCTGACGCTGATCTGGTCCAGGGCCCTGGCCAGCCCGGTCACCGGCGGGCGGCGGCCAGCGCGGTGCGGATCGTGTTCTCAACAGCGGGGCGGCCGCGCTCGTCGTCCATCGGCCCGTACACCGCGCCGTAGACCGGCTGCCCGGGCTGCTGCCGCCAGCTCTCGGCCAGCGGGCCGTAGTCCGCCGCGCCGAAGCCGATCGAGTCAAGAAACTGGGCCACCATCGCCAGGGCCTGTGCGTCGTCGCCCGCGGTCGGCAGGAAGGAGCGGTCCAGGGCCCCGGCCGGCCGGGGCAGGTGCTCCAGGTGCCGGTAGTAGATGTTGTTGAACACCTTGACCACGGAGGCGCCCGGCAGGTGCCGCTGCAGCAGTTCGCTGCTGGTGACCCGGCCCGAGTCCAGGTCGGCGAGGTGCCCGTCGCGCTCGGCGTAGTAGTTGTTCGCGTCGACCACGGGCTTGCCCACGGCGGGCCGGACCGGCACGTGGCTGATGGCGGCCAGCGGCGTGGCCACCACCACCAGGTCGCCGGCTTCCGCGGCGTCGTCGGGACTGCTGGCGCGGGCCATCGGGCTGAGCTCGTCCACCAGGTCCTTGAGCGTGTCCGGCCCGCGTGAGTTGCTGAGCACCACCATGTGCCCAGCGGCCACGCTGAGCCGGGCCACCGTGCCGCCGATCCGTCCGCTGCCTATGAATCCCACCGTCGCCATACTGGCGATGGTCTCACTGACGCGGCCGGCGATTGCGGGCCGGGGTCAGCCAGGGTCAGCCTCGGGCGACGGGCTGACCCCGGGTGGCGCATCAGGGATGTCGGCGTCAAAGAGAACACTGGCCCCGGCCGGCCGGGTGGTGCCGTTTTCGCTCCGCTCGCGCAGCCGGCCGAGCGTCTCGCTGTCGCCCAGCGGGATCGCGGCCTCCAGCCGGGCGCGGTCCTGAACCTCGGGCAGGTCCATCACCGCATCGACCAGGCTGGACCGTGACCCCGGAGCGACATGCCCGGAGGAGGTGCGGAGTGAGGCCTGTGCGGTGTCCTCCTCCGGCGGGATCGTCACGTCGGCGGCAGCGACCGTCCGGCCGCCCTCCTTGATTTCAAGATGGTGGTGCGTACCAGGATCAGTCATGCTGGCTCCTGCGCGGCTTGGTGGGCGGTGGCCAGCGTCTTCGCTGCCGTAGAGGGTCGCGTACAGCCTTGCCCGGCGCGGCGGGGGCCAAAACTGGGCACCCCGGCGCAAATATGGGCGGAACACATCTGAACACCGCCGTCACTGCGGGTCATTTCAGCTATGCAGCCTGGGCCCAGCCGCGTAAAATCTCACCGAGCGTCAACCTTTCCGACTGCCTGAGTCACCCACGAACAGGTCACCGCGCCACGCCCATGGGATACCGAGCTGAGTCCGGGATACTGGCCGCCATGCCGGTCGCCCCCGGGGACAAGGATGGCCTCCCGTTCCGGGGGCCGTCCCTGTGGCCCCGGGTGATCCCGTTCGCCTCGGTGGCGGTCCTGGCCGAGGCCAGCCTGATCCTCCCACCCGGCCCGGACTCGGCCGGGGCGGTGCTCGCCAGCATCCTGCTGCTGCTGATCACGGCGGCGGCGTTCCGGCTGCCCTGGTCCCGGCCGCCGGAATGGGCGCCGGCCGTGGTCCCCCTGATGCACGTCGGCTCGGTGCTGGCCCTGCTGCTGGCCGCGGGCTCGACCAGCGGCGTCGGCATCGTGATCTTGATGCCACTGATCTGGACGGCGCTGTTTCACCGGCGGGCGGACTCGGCCTGCGTGGTGGTGGCGATCGTGGCGGCGGAGATCATCGTGTCGCTGGTCCCGGTGGCCGCGCCGGCCGGGGTCATCCTGCGCCGGGCCATCTTCTGGGCGTCACTGGGCGCGCTGATCTCGGTGGCCACGCACGGGCTGCGGGACAGCATCGCGCGGTCACAGGTCCGCACCGCGCAGCTGCAGAGCCGGCTGCGTGAGCTGACCGTGCTGGCGGACCGGGACCGGATCGCGGCCGACCTGCGGGACAAGGTCATCCAGCGGATCTGCGCGGCCGGGCTGACGCTGCAGAGCGCCGCGTCCCAGACGGCCGAGCACGACGTCCGGACCAAGATCGGGACCACGGTGACCGAGCTTGACCAGACGGTGCGGATGCTCCGGGACGCGATCTTCGGCCTGGAGCAGCGACCGGACGAACGAGGGCTGCGCCAGCGGGTCATGGACCTGGTGACCGGCCTGTCGCCGGCGCCGGAGATAAGCTTCGCCGGCCCGGTGGACACCGCCCTGGCCACCGCGGCCCAGGACGAGCTGATCGCGCGGCTGAGCACGGCCCTGCGCCCGGACGGTGACCAGGCCGCCCCCACCCGCGTCAGCATCGTGGTGGACGGGAACGACTGCCAGGCCGTGATCGAAACCAGCCCCGGGGAACGCCCGGTCACCTGGTCGGTCCTGGCCAGCTCGGACCGCTGACCGCCATGGCCGGGCCGGGGCGGCGATCCCCGGCCGGGCTCCGCCGGGCCATGGTGGCCAACTGCCGGTGGGCTCTGGCGCACCGGGACGGTTTCCGCTACGAGCAGGTGCGGCCGATCCCGTTCCGGCTGGAGCGGCGGCAGCTGCCGGTGACCACGGACTGCTCCGGCTTTGTCACGGTGATGGCCCAGTGGAGCGGCATCGAGGACCCGAACGGCCGGGGTTACAACGGTGAGGGGTACACCGGAACGCTGCTTGAGCACCTGCCGGCGGTCGGGTTCGGCCAGACCCAGCCGGGCGACATCGCGGTGTTCGGCACCTTCCCCGGCGTCCACTGCGCGGTGCTGCTCGAAGCCGGGCGGCCGGCGCCTGGCCCGGGGCCGGCCGACCCGTGGGCCGTGTCGCACGGCGTGCCCGGCGACCCGCGCCGCACGCGCCTGTCCCGGCTGGTGGACTTCTTCCGCCCGGACGGGCCCGTGGTCTTCCTGCAGCTGCCCGCCGGCTGACTCAGGGGCCGATGGGCCAGGTGTGGACCGGCTCGTTGGTGTGCATGTGCTCGATGTAGCGCTGGGTCATCAGGCGCAGTGCCTCGCCCCGGCCGGTGGCGCCATGGTTGCTGAGCGCGGCCACGGTGGCCTTCTGCCAGGCCGCGCCGGTCTGGCCGGTGAGACAGCGCTGTTCGATGACGTCCAGCATCCGGTCGGCCAGGGCGGTCTCGACGCCCCAGGCCGCCAGCCCGTCCCGGGCCATCGGCAGCAACCGCCGGAGCACCAGCTCCGCGGCGGGCGCTTCGCCCAGGCCGGGCCAGTACAGGCGAGCGTCCATCCCGTTACGGGCGGCCTCGTGCAGGTTCTCGGCGGCGGTGGCGAACGACAGCTGGGTCCAGATCGGGCGCTGCGCGTCGGCCAGCGCGCGCAGCAAGCCGTAGTAGAAAGCGGCGTTGGCCACCACGTCGGCCACGGACGGCCCGGCCGGCAGCACCCGGTTCTCCACCCGCAGGTGCGGCACGCCGCCCGACACCGCGTACACCGGCCGGTTCCAGCGGTACACCGTGCCGTTGTGCAAGCACATCTCCGACAGCTCGGGGCAGCCGCCCTGATCCAGGACCTCCACCGGGTCCTCGTCGTCGCAGACCGGGAGCAGGGCCGGGAAGTACCGGATGTTCTCCTCAAACAGGTCGAACACCGAGGTGATCCACCGCTCGCCGAACCACACCCGTGGCCGCACCCCCTGATGCTTGAGCTCGTCCGGCCGGGTGTCGGTGGCCTGCTCGAACAGGGTGATGCGGGTTTCGTCCCACAGCTGCCGGCCGAACAGGTACGGGGAGTTGGCCGCCAGCGCGACCTGGACCCCGGCGATGGCCTGGGCCGCGTTCCAGTAGCTGGCGAACTCTTCCGGGCTGACCTGGACGTGCAGCTGGACGCTGGTGCAGGCGGCCTCGGGGGTGATACTGCCCGCATGGGTGAGCAGCCGCTCGCGCCCGTCGATGGCGATGCGCATGTCCTCACCGCGGGCCGCGAAAATCTGCTCGTTCAGCACCCGGTACCGCGCGTTGGCCGAGATCGTTCCCTCGTGCATGTGCTCTTCGCCCAGCGTGGGCAGGATGCCGACCATGACCAGGTGGCTGCCGACCTTGGCCGCCTTCTGGTCGGCGTTGTTGAGGCTGGCGCGGAGTTCGCGCTCCAGGTCGGCCACGGCGCCGCCGCCCAGCTCGCGCGGGGGGACGTTGATCTCCAGGTTGAACTGGCCGAGCTCGGTGGCCCAGGCCGGGTCCGCGATGGCGTCCAGCACGTCGGCGTTCTGCATGGACGGCTCACCCCGGTCATCGACCAGGTTGAGCTCGACTTCCACCCCCACCTGGACCGGATCGCCCTCGAATCGGTGCTCACGCAGCATGCGGGCGAACACGTCCAGCGAACGCCGGACCTTGTCGCGGTACCTGCGGCGGTCTTCACCGGTGATCTTGATTGCGTCTATGTCGCGGCCCACGAGGTCTCCACAAGCCTTTCTGTTTAGATTCGCACGGCGGGGCGCCCCGCGCTAGCCACGGCGGGTGGCCCTGGTGGCGACCAGGGCGTCGTGGATGGCGGTGGCGAACTCGGCAGGAAACTCAAGCGGGCCGAAGTGACCGGCGCCATCCACCGCACGGACGGTGACGTCGCCGAAGAACTCACCCAGCCGGTCCGACCAGGCCCGCGGGAACAGCGGGTCGAACTCCGGCCACAGCACCGTCACCGGCAGCGCGAGGCGATCAGCGGGAGCGGGCGGCTGCTCGGCCAGCGACCTGGCCACCGCCCCCGACCCGGCCCGGTACCAGGCGGTCGACGCGGTGAACGCGCCGGGCGAGCCGTACACCCGGGCCAGGTGATCGAGGTAGGACGGGTCCAGGGTGAAGCCGGGGCCGGACCAGTGCGCCCAGAAGTGGGCCAGGTAGGCGCGCACCGCGCGGGGCTGTCCGTCGACCAGCTCACCGGCCAGCGGCAGCTGGTGGAAGGACTGGTACCAGAACTCACGCTGGGCCCGCGGCTCCAGCACCCGCCGGCCGATACCCGGCAGCGGGGGCGTGACGACCAGCGCCCGGACCAGATCCGGGTAGTCGGCGGCCATGGTCTGCGCGACCCGGCTGCCCACGTCGTACCCGGCCAGCAGCACCCGGTCCACGTTCAGCTCGCGGATCAGCCCGGCCAGGCTGCGGGCCTGCGCCGACGGGCTGTACTGGGCGGCCGGGTCGGCCAGATGCTTGTCCGACGCGCCGAACCCGCGCAGATCCGGGACGATCACGTCGCAGGAGCTGCCCAGGGCCAGCGCGGGGCCGAGGATCCGGTAGTCGGTGCGGTCACCGGGCCAGCCGTGCAGCAGCATGACCGGCTCACCGGTCCCGGAGCGGTCGTAGGCCAGGGAGAAGCCGTCGACGGGCGCACTGTGCGGCATCGGCCCTCCTGGATCGCGGCCACAGCGGTTCAGCCACGCTATATCCCAGGTCGTCCCGGTTCAACGACGGTGCCACCCGCCGGCCTCGTCACCCGTACTGCCACGTGAGCCGGAAGCGAGGCGCTGAGCGGGCGCACCCCCCGGTTGCCGCGCCCAGCGCCTCACTTCGGCTGGACTCCAGCTAACCCTGTCTCCGGGCGCGGGCAAATCCCCGAATCGGGGGATGAGGCTGGCCTCGCGGCCCGCCCTAAACTCCATAGGCAGCAAAGCCGGCCCGCCCGCCACCGCCCAGAGGGATCCACCCGATGACGATCCAGCCCGCCACTTCGGTGACGGCGCACGTCAGGACGCCCTCAGGGCTGATCGTGAAGATCCCGGAAGGCAGCCGGCTGATCTTCGGCCGCGGGTCGGACGCCGACCTGACCATCGCGGTGGGCCGGGGCCTGTCCCGGCGCGCCGGGGTGATCAGTGTGCTGTCCGAGGGTGCCTGGGTCGCCAACATAAGCCGGACCCACGCCCTGTACGCCGAGGGCGACGGCTACCGGATCCGGCTGCCCCGGATCGAAGAGGACGGCGAGCCGGTGGGCGGCTGGTTCGTGCGCGCCGGGACCACGCTGGTCGGGTCACGGGCCATGCTGGACGAGGGCCAGCCGGTCGCGCTGACGATCAGCGGCAGCACCGGCTGGGACGCGGTCGAAGACGACACGAGCCGGGTCCGGCCAGATACCGAGACCACGCTGCTGCCGCTGTACCTGGACCCGATGACCAAGATCTTCCTGGTCGCGCTGATGTGGTGCCGGCCGTGGCTGCTGGACCCGGCTGCGACCACCCCGCTGCCGCGCACCCCGGAGATCGCCCGGGCGGCGCTGGAGGTGACCGGCGCCTACCACGAGCTGGAGCGGTTTGACACCGACCCGGTATTCCGGGACCGGCTGTCGTCCCGGGTGTCCGAGCACATCAAGGTGATCCGGCGCAAGATCGCCGAGCGCGGGCTGACCGGGGCCAACATGCGGCTGTCGGACGAGGTGGTGGTGCGCATCCTGATCGAGCACGGGATCATCACCCGCGGTGATCTCGGCCGGCTGAACGACCCGGCCTGGTGTTCCCGGCAGGAGGACCTGTGGTGGACCCAGCAGGCATGACGCGACCTACAGCGGTCAGCCCGGCTGCAGGCCGTTGCCCGGCGGTGGCTGCCCGGTGGGAGGCGCCCCGGGAGGCGGGGTGCCCGTGGGCGGCGGGCCGGACGGCCTGGCCGGAGGCGGCGCGCTCACCTGGAAGTGCGCGGCCGCGGTCCGTCCTCCCGACCCGGTGACCAGCACCTCATACCTTCCGACCGGGATGTTCCCGGGGAAGAACAAGTGATCCTGATCGATCGTGTAGTTGAACGTCCCGACCGGATCGACCTCCGGGTGCCAGGACGAGATCCCGTGACCGGCCAGCGAGACGCTGACCCTGGTGAACGGGACGAAGCCCATGCCGTGGATGACGTAGCCGGTCATTCCCGCCCCGAACCCCTGGCTGAGCACCAGCTTCGGCGTGGTGCTGGTGCCGGTGGGCAGCGTGCTGGGCGGCATGGGAGGCGGGCCCCCCGCAAACGTGGCGGAGTGGTTCAGCGACGGGTCGATCTTCGGCCCCAGGTACGCCCCCACGGCCAGCAGCGCGGCGACACCGGCCACGCACCCGGCGACCAACACGCCCCCGACGCGGATTTCGCGGGTGCGCAGGGGTGGCCGCCCCAGGGTCGGCGGGGCCGGCGCCATCCCGGCCGTCGAGCTCGTGGTGACCGCGGGCTCGGCCTCCGGGCCGGGCTCGCGCCGACGGTGGCTGGCCGGCGCGTACGACGGCAGCCCGGTGTGGGACGCGGACGTGGACTCGTCGCCGGAGGCGTCCTCGGCGCTGGGGGCGGCGGCCTCCGGCTGGGGACTGCGGGCGTAGCCGCCGATCAGTCCCATGGCCGATTCGGGCAGGTAGGTGTGGCCGTCGGCGGGGCCGGCCGAGCCTTCGATGAACGGCCCCAGGCCGGCCAGCAACGCGGCCGACGTAGGCCGGTCCCGGGGGCTGTGGGCCAGGCAGGCGGTGACCAGGCCCACCAGGCCGGCCGGCA
>DASWVA010000451.1:0-9418 GCA_036401415.1 Streptosporangiaceae bacterium | reverse complement strand
TGATGTAGCCCTCGGGAGGACGGCCCACCCCGGTGGGCACCCGTATTAACCCCTTGTTTGTTTGCGGCGCCACCAATGATCGCTTATGGTCTAGACCATAGGCGGTTCTGCCCGTCTGCGCGCCCCGCCGTATCAGGCGCGGAGGTGCCGGATCGGACACCGTCTGCAGGGGACCCCTGGCAGGCGGTGTCCGATAGGCTCTGGGGCGAAATCTTTATGGGTCACTTGGTGGCCGGAGGCCGTGAGCGCACGGCAGGGCGGCCACACAGCTATTCAACGAGGAGACGACGCTGTGACCATCCGCGTGGGCATTAACGGCTTTGGCCGTATCGGCCGTAATTTCTGGCGCGCCGTCAACGCCGAGGCCATCGGCAAGGCCGGCCGCATCCCGTCGGGCGAGATCGAGATCGTCGCGGCGAACGACCTTACCGACCCGGCCACCCTGGCGCACCTGCTGAAGTACGACAGCGTGCTCGGCAAGCTGCCGCTCGACGTGTCGGTCTCCGGCGACACCATCCGCGCGGGCGGCCAGTCGGTCAAGGTGCTGGCCGAGCGCGACCCCGCCAAGCTGCCGTGGAAGGACCTGGGCGTCGACGTCGTCATCGAGTCCACCGGCCGCTTCACCAAGGCCTCGGACGCGCACCAGCACATCGACGGCGGCGCCCGGAAGGTCATCATCTCGGCGCCCGCCAAGGAAGAGGACCTGACCATCGTCATGGGCGTGAACGACGACGCCTACGACGCGGACCGGCACCACATCATCTCCAACGCCTCCTGCACCACGAACTGCGTGGCGCCCATGGCCAAGGTCCTGCTGGAGAACTTCGGCATCGTCAAGGGCCTGATGACCACGGTGCACGCCTACACCCAGGACCAGAATCTGCAGGACGGGCCCCACAGCGACCTGCGCCGGGCGCGTGCCGCCGCGCTGAACATCGTCCCCACCTCCACCGGCGCGGCCAAGGCGACCGCCCTGGTGCTGCCCGAGCTCAAGGGCAAGCTGGACGGTTACTCGCTGCGGGTGCCGGTGCCGGACGGCTCCATCACCGACCTGGTCGTCGAGGTCGAGCGGGACGTGACCAAAGACGAGGTCAACGCCGCGTTCAAGGCGGCGGCTGAGGGCCCCCTCAAGGGCATCCTCTACTACACCGAGGACCCGATCGTGTCGACCGACATCGTCGGCTCGCCGGCCTCGTGCACGTTCGACGCCTCGATCACCATGGCCCACGGTAACCAGGTCAAGATCTTTGGCTGGTACGACAACGAGTGGGGCTACTCCAGCCGCCTCGCCGACCTGACCGCGCTGGTCGCCTCCCGGCTTTCCTGACCGGGCCGCGGGACAGCAGAACGCAACCCCAGGGCAACTGAGGACAATGAAGACCATCGAGGACCTGGAGGTCGCCGGCCGCCGCGTGCTGCTGCGGGCCGACCTCAACGTGCCGCTGGATCTGTCGGATCCGGCCCACCCGCTGATCACCGACGATGGCCGCATCCGGGCCAGCCTGCCGGTGATCGAAAAGCTGTCCCGCCGGGGCGCCCGGGTGATCATCCTGGCTCACCTGGGGCGTCCCAAGGGCGACGGCTACGCGGAGCGGGCCCACGGCGGCCCATCGCTGCGGCCGGTGGCCGCCCGGCTCAGTGAGCTGCTCGGCAAGCCGGTGGCCTTCGCCACCGACGTGGCCGGCGAAAGTGCCGCCGCCACCGTGGCCGGGCTGGCCGACGGCGACGTGGCCCTGCTGGAGAACGTCCGGTTCGAGCCGGCCGAGACCAGCAAGGACGACCCGGCCCGGCTCGAGCTGGCCCGGCGGCTGGCCGCGTTCGGTGATCTGTACGTGGGCGACGGGTTCGGCGCCGTGCACCGTAAGCACGCCAGCGTCTACGACCTGCCGCTGCTGCTGCCGCACGCCGCCGGTGATCTGGTGCGGGCCGAGGTGGAGGTGCTCAGCAAGCTGACCGGCACCCCGGACCAGCCCTACGTGGTCGTGCTCGGCGGGGCCAAGCCGTCCGACAAGCTGGGCGTGATCGCCAATCTGCTCGACCGGGCCGACCGGATCGTGATCGGCGGCGGCATGTCCTACACCTTCCTCGCAGCCCAGGGCTATGAGGTGGGCAGGTCGCTGCTCGAGGCGGACAAGATCGGTGAGGTCACCGAGATCATCGCGGCCGCGGGGGAACGCGGCGTGGAGCTCGTGCTCCCGGTCGACCTGGTGGCGGCCACGCACTTCGCGCCGGACGCTGACCACGATGTGGTCGGCGTCAAGGAGTTCCCCGCTGACCGCGAGGGCGTCGACATCGGCCCGGCCACCCGCGAGCTGTTCGCGGGCAAGCTGGCTGACGCCAGGACCGTGTTCTGGAACGGCCCGCTCGGCGTGTTCGAGTTTCCTGCGTTCGCGGCCGGGACCAGGGCCGTCGCCCACACCATCACCCAGGTCGAGGGGTTCACCGTGGTGGGCGGGGGCGACTCGGCGGCGGCGGTGCGGTCGTTCGGCCTGGCCGACGAGGCGTTCGGTCACATCTCGACCGGCGGCGGCGCCAGCCTGGAGTACCTCGAAGGCCGCACCCTGCCCGGGCTGACCGCCCTGGAAGCCGACGACCCGGCGCCCGCCGCATGAGCAGGAAGAGCTATCCCCCGCACGGCCAGGGGGGCCTGCCGTTGATGGCGGGGAACTGGAAGATGAACCAGAACCACCTTGAGGCCATCGCACTGGTCCAGAGGCTGGCTTTCACCCTGTCCGACCAGGACTTCGGCCGGGTCGACGTAGCCGTGCTGCCGCCGTTCACCGACCTGCGCAGCGTGCAGACGCTCGTGGAAGGCGACCGGTTGCGCATGGCCTACGGCGCGCAGGACCTGTCCGTGCACGACAAGGGGGCCTACACCGGTGAGGTGTCCGGGTCCATGCTGGCCAAGCTGGGGTGCACCTACGTGCTGGCCGGGCATTCCGAGCGGCGCCAGTACCACCACGAAGACGACGCGCTGGTCAACGCCAAGGTCAAGGCGGCGTTCCGGAATGAGATGACGCCGATCTTGTGCGTGGGCGAGACCTCGCACGTCCGCCAGCAGGGCCAGCAGGTCGAGCACTGCGTCAGCCAGGTGACCGGCGGCCTGGACGGCGTGGGTGCCGAGCAGGTGGCCGGCATGGTCATCGCCTACGAGCCGATCTGGGCCATCGGGACCGGCGAGGTCGCGTCTCCGCTGGACGCCCAGGAGGCCTGCCGGGCAATTCGTGATTGTGTTTCCGCGCTGCACGGCCACGAAACAGCCGGCAGTCTGCGTATCCTGTATGGCGGGTCGGTCAAGTCCGACAACGTCGCGCCGATCATGGCCCAGCCCGACGTCAACGGTGCCCTCATCGGAGGCGCCAGCCTGGACGCCGCTGAGTTCGCGAAGATAGTCCGTTTCGACGCGGCAGATGTGGCGCGCTGAATTCAGAGCTGTACAGGGAAGAAGGAACGAGCGGCGATGGTCATCGGGGTTTCGATCATCCTGATCATTACGAGCCTGGTGATGATTCTGCTGGTGCTGTTGCACAAGGGCAAAGGCGGTGGCCTGTCCGACATGTTCGGTGGCGGAGTGTCATCGACCCTCGGATCTTCTTCAGTGGTTGAGCGAAACCTGGACCGGATCACGATTTTTTTCGGCATCCTATGGTTCGTGTGCATCATCGGCCTCGGCCTGCTGATCGCCCACTAGTTCTTCTTCCCGGCAGCCTCCCGCACCGGAACGTAATGTAGTGCGCTCTTCAAGGGGTGATTTGTGAGCAGTGGCAATGCCATTCGTGGCAGCAGGGTAGGCGCTGGGCCGATGGGTGAGGCTGAGCGGGGTGAGTCCGCCCCCCGGGTCTGGATTTCCTTCTGGTGTGCCAACCGGCACGAAACCCGGCCCAGCTTCGCATCGGACGCGGCGGTCCCGGAGACCTGGGAGTGCCCGCGGTGCGGATACCCGGCCGGTACCGACGAGACCAACCCGCCGGCCCCGCCGCGGGTGGAGCCGTACAAGACCCACCTGGCCTACGTCAAGGAGCGCCGCAGCGACACCGACGGCGCCGCCATTCTCGAAGAGGCCCTCAACCGCATCCACAAGGGCGCGTAGCAGCAGCTCAGCGAGACCACCTCGGCAGGGAGGGCCCAGTACCCCCCGCCGTCACCCGGTGCCGGTGATCAGCCGGCACCGGGTTTCCTGCTTCCCGGGCGGGAACGGCCAGTGGCCGCCACCGGGAACGTCAGATTCAGTGCCGGAACGACTCGCGGTGCTTCTCCTGCGCCAGGGGCACCGGCGGCCGCGCGTTCTCCGACAGGATCTCGACCTGCTTCTGGATGTCTTGCAACAGCGACTGGGCCATGGCCATGCTGAAGCCGTTCTTGACCACGATCCGGAGCGCCGGCATGTCCTGGAGGTTTGCCGGGAACGTATAGGCCGGCACCAGCCAGCCGCGCGCCCGCAGCCGTTCGGAAATGTCGAACACCGAGTACGCGGTGACGTCGGCGCGCAGCGTGAACGCGAACACGGGCAGTTCCTTGCCCTCGCTGAGCAGCTCGAACGGGCCGATCTTGGCGATCTCCGATGACAGGTAGACCGCCACGTCCTGGCAAGCCTGCTGAACCTCGCGGTAGCCGCTGGCGCCGAGCCGCAAAAAGTTGTAGTACTGGGCGATCACGTTCGAGCCGGGCCGGGAGAAGTTCAGCGCAAAGGTCGGCATCTCGCCGCCCAGGTAGTTGACCTTGAACACCAGCTCTTCCGGCAGCGCGGACGGGTCCCGCCACACGACCCAGCCCACCCCCGGGTAGACGAGCCCGTACTTGTGCCCGGACGCGTTGATCGAAGCCACCCGGGGCACCTGGAAGTCCCACTCCAGGAAGGGCTGGAGGAACGGTGCCACAAAGCCGCCCGAGGCCCCGTCGACGTGGATGGGGACATCAAAGCCCCGCTCCTGCTGCAGCCGGTCCAGGGCGGCGGCGATCTCCTTGACCGGCTCGTAGCTGCCGTCCATGGTCGAGCCCAGGATGGCCACCACGCCGATCGTGTTCTCGTCACAGGCGGCCGCGGCCTTGTCCGCGGTCAGGTGCAGCTGGCCCTTCTCCAGCGGGACCTGCCGCGGCTCGACCTCCCAGTACCGGCAGAACTTCTCCCAGCAGACCTGCACGTTCGCGCCCATGACCAGGTTGGGCCGGGTCGCGTCCTGGCCGGCCGCCCGGCGGGACTTACGCCACCGCCACAGCAGGGCCATGCCCCCGAGCATGCACGCCTCGCTGGACCCGGTGGTCGAGCAGCCGGCCGCGTTACCGCCGGCCGGGGAGTGCCACAGGTGGGCCAGGATGTTGACGCAGCGCCGCTCGATCTCCGCGGTCTGCGGGTACTCATCCTTATCGATCATGTTCTTGTCGAACGACTCGGACATCAGCTCGGCGGCTTCGGGCTCCATCCACGTGGTCACGAACGTGGCCAGGTTGAGCCGGGCGTTACCGTCCAGGATGAGCTCGTCCCGCACCACCTGGGCGGCGGTACGCGGCAGCATGCCGTTGTCGGGCAGCCGGTAGGTCGGGACCTGCAGCCTTCGCTCCTGGACGTACACCGGATTGATGGCGAGTTCGCCGTCTTGATCAGCCACACCGACTTGATTGTGCAACGCCACCGCGGGCTCCTTTGATCGCCAGGCTGGGTTCTGGGACAGGCTATCGCCGGGCCGGCATCCACCATCCGGTTGATGCCCCACTCCTACCGGGGCGGGGCGAAGCATAGCTCAGCGGGCGATGCCCGGGACCGGGCCCGCTCGCGACCATGGGGGTATGCCAGTTATCGAAGTCACCGGTCTGCACAAGGAGTACGGGCCGAAGGTCGCCGTCGAGGACGTGTCGTTCTCGGTCGAGGCGGGGGAGATCTTCGGGATCCTGGGTCCGAACGGCGCCGGGAAGACCACCACCATCGAGTGTGTCACCGGGTTGCGGAAGCCCGGCCGGGGGCAGATCAGCGTGCTCGGCCTGGACCCGCAGCGTGATCATGACGCGCTGCGCGAGCAGGTCGGGGTCCAGCTGCAGGACGGCCAGCTACCCGGCAAGCTCCGGGTGCGCGAGGCACTGAAGCTGTACGCGTCGTTTTATGCCCAGCCTGCGGACGCGGACGAGCTGATCACCCGGCTGGGCCTCGATGACCGCCGCGACGCGCCGTTCGAGAAGCTGTCCGGGGGCCAGAAGCAGCGACTGTCGGTGGCGCTGGCCCTGATCGGCACCCCGAAGGTGGCCGTGCTGGACGAGCTGACCACGGGGCTCGACCCCGCCGCCCGGCGCGAGGTCTGGGGCCTGATTTCCGATGTCCGCGACTCCGGCGTGACGGTGGTGCTGGTCACCCACTTCATGGAGGAAGCCGAACGGCTGTGTGACCGGCTCGCGGTCATCGACCGCGGCCGGGTGATCGCCACCGGCACGCCGTCCGGCCTGGCGTACCGGGCCGGCGGCGAGCAGTATGTCCGCTTCACCGCCTCGGCCCCGCTGGATGAGGACGAGCTGTCCGGGCTTCCGCACGTGCACGCGGTGCACCAGGAGGGCGACCAGTTCGCCGTGACCGGAGACGAGGAGGCCCTGCAGGCGGTCATGGGGGTGCTGATCCGGCGCGGGATCACCGCCCGGCACCTGCGGCTCGACCAGGCCAGCCTGGACGACGCGTTCGTGGCCCTGACCGGAAAGGGACAGTGACGATGACGACGACAGCCGTGGACCCGGGGCGCGGGCGCGCCTGGCGCATGCTCGCGCTGACCGAGCTGAAACTGCTGTGGCGCAGCCCCGCCACCTTGTTCTGGGGCATTGGGTTCCCGGTGGCCGGCCTGGTCGTGCTGGGCCTGATCCCCGGGACCGGCAAGCCGGTCAGGGCCCTGGGCGGGATCAGCGTGCTGCAGACCTACCTGCCGATCATCATCACCTTCATGATCATCATGACCGGGGTGAACTTCCTGCCCGTGACGCTGGCCACCTACCGGGAGCGGGGTGTGCTGCGCCGCATGTTCACCACCCCGGTCACGCCGCAGTCGCTGCTCGCCGCGGACCTGGCCATCACCATCGGCACCCAGGTCGCCACCGCGGCGCTGATCGTCATCCTGGCCGCCGGGGCGTTCACGGCCTCGATCGGAGCCCCGCTGGCCTTCATCGTGGCGTTTGCCCTGCTGGCCGCGGCGGCCTGCACCCTCGGGTTGCTGGTCGCCGCGGTCAGTTTCACCGCCAAGGCGGCCAACGCCCTCGGCGCGGTGCTGTTCTTCGTGCTGATGTTCTTCTCCGGGCTGTGGCTGCCGCGGGCGGAGATGCCGGACTGGCTCCGGGGCGTCAGCGACGCCACCCTGACCGGCGCCGGGGTCCAGGCCGTGCAGAACGCGATGGCCGGCCACTGGGCATCCGGGCTGTTCTTCGGGGTGCTGGGCGCCTGGGTCGTGGCCTGCGGCGCGCTCGCCATCCGTTTCTTCCGCTGGCAATGACAGGATTGACGGCATGGCTATGATCGCGCAGCTCTCACCCGCGGCGGGGGAGGGGCGGGCCGACCCGGAGGAACGGCTGGCGCTGGCCCTGCGGGTCGCCCCGCACGCGCTGCTCATCTTCTCCCTGATCCCGTACGTGCTGACGCAGGGGCCCCGGGCGGGCGCGGTGGCGGTCACCGTGGGCGTGACGCTGGCCACCGCCGCCTGGGTGCTGTGGTGGGTGACCCTGCACCCGGGCTGGGCCGGCCGGCGCGGGCTGATGATCGTCTACTTCACGGGATTTCTGGCCGCCGCCACGCTGCTGGTGCTGCGCAGCCCGTGGTTCGCGTTCTTCGCCTGGATCGGGTACGCCCACGCGTACCGGTTCCTGCGGGGCCCGCTCCGGTACGCGGGCCTGCTGGCCACCGCGGCGCTGTCAGCCCTGGCTCAGCTGGGCGGGTACCGCAGCTCCCCGACCGTAGCCGACCTGGTGATCTGGCTGGTCGTCACGCTGCTCAACGGCACCCTGGTGACCGCGTTCATCTACCTGGGCCAGAAGGCCGACGACCAGAACGAGGCGCGCAAGAAGGTGCTCGGTGAGGTGGCCGAGGCCAACCGCAGGCTCGAGGAGATGATGGCCGAGAACACCGGCCTGCACGCCCAGCTGCTCACCCAGGCCCGGAAGGCCGGCGTGCTGGAGGAACGGCAGCGGATGGCGCGGGAGATCCACGACACCCTGGCTCAGGGGCTGACCGGGATCATCACCCAGCTCGAAGCGGTCCAGCAGGCCGGTCCCGGCCCGGAGCGGGAACGCCGGATCGGCGCGGCGGCCCGGCTGGCCCGGCACAGCCTGTCCGAGGCCCGCCGGTCGGTCCGCGCGGTCCGGCCGGAGCCGCTGGAGAACACCCGGCTGCCGGAGGCGGTGGCCGGCGTGGCCGAGCAGTGGTCAGCCGACACCGGCGTCGCCGCGGCCGTCACCACCACCGGCACCGTGCTCGGGCTGCACCCGGAAATCGAGGTCACCCTGCTCCGGGTGGCCCAGGAAGCCCTGGCCAACGTGGCCAAGCACGCCGGCGCGTCCCGGGTCGGGATCACCCTGTCGTACATGGAGGACGTGATATCGCTGGACATCCGCGACGACGGGGCGGGGTTCGCGCCCCGGGAACGGGCTGCCGCGGGCAGCGGCGGCGGGTTCGGCCTGACCGGGATGCGGCAGCGGGTCCGCCGGCTGGCCGGACAGCTGGTCATCGAGTCCGAGCCGGGACAGGGCACCGCCATCTCGGCCAGCGTCCCGGCCATCCCGCGGGCCGGGCTCACCGTCATGGAGACCGCTGATGAGTGAGCCCATCCGGCTGCTGATCGTGGACGACCACCCGGTGGTCCGGGACGGCCTGCGCGGCATCTTTGATGCCAGCGCGGAGTTCGAGGTGGCCGGTGAGGCCGGCAACGGGGCCGAGGCGGTGACCCGGGCCCGCGCGCTCCGGCCGGACGTGGTCCTGATGGATCTGCGCATGCCCGGCGTGGACGGCGTCACCGCGATCAGGCGGCTGGCCGAGCTGGGCCTGGACATCCGGGTGCTGGTCCTCACCACCTACGACACCGACAGCGACGTGGTGCCCGCGATCGAGGCCGGCGCCACCGGCTACCTGCTCAAGGACGCTCCGCGCAGCGAGCTGCTGCGGGCGGTGCGAGCCGCGGCCCGGGGCGAGGCCGTGCTGTCCCCTTCGGTGGCCACCCGGCTGCTGGGCCAGGTCCGCGCGCCCGTCCGCGAGCCGCTCAGCAGCCGCGAGCTGGACGTGCTGGCCCTGGTGGCCCGGGGCACCTCCAACCGTGACGCCGCCGCCCGCCTGTTCATCAGCGAAGCCACCGTCAAGACCCACCTGCTGCACATCTACGCCAAGCTCGGTGTCAACGACCGCGCCGCCGCGGTCGCCACCGGCTTCGAACGCGGTCTGCTGCCCCGCCCGGTCAGCTAGCCGCCC
>DASWVA010000450.1:0-1823 GCA_036401415.1 Streptosporangiaceae bacterium | reverse complement strand
CAGGTGATGCAGCCGGGCTCGACGGTCACCTCGGCCTGCCCGGCCAGGGCTGAGCGCAGGGCTTGCGCCGGGGTGGGGGCGCCGGCCGACGGCACCTGGGCGCTGCCGCCGCCCTGGGTGACCGGGTACGCCGCGTTCGGGCCGATCAGGGCCAGACGGCCCACGGCCGGGTCCAGCGGCAGGGCTCCGTCCTCGTTGCGCAGCAGCGTGAACGCAGCCGCGGCGGCCCGCCGCAGCAGCCCGGGATCCACCCGCCGCCCAGACTCCGCCCCGTCGGCCCCGTCGACCTCACCGGCACCGACGGCTCCGGCCAGGTGCAGCAGCCGCCGCACCTTGTCGTCGATCAGTTCTTCGGGGACCCGGCCCGCCCGGACCGCCGCCGCCAGCTGCTCACCCCACGGGCCGCCCGGGCCCGGCATGGCCAGGTCCAGCCCGGCCAGCGCGGTGGCCTCGGTGCTGCGGGCTGCGTGCCAGTCCGACAAGACCACCCCGGCGAAGCCCCATTCGTCCTTGAGCACGCCGGTCAGCAGCGGGGTGTTCTCGGTCATGGTGGCGCCGTTGACCGAGTTGTACCCGGCCATCACCACGGCCGCGCCCGCCTCCCGGATGCAGGCCTCGAACGGCACCAGGTACAGCTCGCGCAGCACGTGGCCGGCCACCCGGACGTCGAAGGTCCAGCGCTGGGTTTCCGACTCGTTGCACAGGTAGTGCTTGACCGCGCAGGCCACGCCGGCGCTCTGCACGCCCCGCACGTAGGCGGCGGCGATGCCCGCGGTCAGCACGGGGTCCTCGGAGAAGCACTCGAACCCGCGGCCCCCCAGCGGCGTGCGCATCAGGTGCACGGTGGGCGCGAGCAGGACGTCGATGTTCTTGGCCCGGGCCTCGGCGCCGAGCGCCGCCCCGACCTCAGCCACCAGGCCGGGGTCCCAGGTCGCCCCGAGCGCCGACGGGCACGGCAGGCTGGAGGAGGGGACCCGCTCGTCCATGACGATGCCGCGGACCCCGGCGGGCCCGTCGGACATGGCCAGCGGCCGCAGGCCCAGCCGGTCCTCGCCCGTGGTGCGCCAGTTGTCCGCCCCGGTGAGCAGGCGGATCTTGTCGTCCAGGGCCAG
This sequence comes from Streptosporangiaceae bacterium, assembly GCA_036401415.1. GTDB lineage: Bacteria > Actinomycetota > Actinomycetes > Streptosporangiales > Streptosporangiaceae > Bog-532. The sequence continues at coordinate 711 of DASWVA010000450.1, read as the reverse complement.
GCCGCCCAGCGGTGGGAAAGACGGGGCGGGCCCCGCGCCGAGGCGCGGAGCCCGCTCGTCATAGCGGTTCTTCACTTACGAGGCGGCCTTCAGGTGGGTCAGGATGTAGCCCACTTCCGGGTCGTCCGGCGCCGGGTCCATGTACGGGTCGGACTGGGTGGCCCAGCCCGTGATCCGGGCCGTGCTGTACTCGTTCCAGTCCGCGCCGTACAGCAGCGGGATGGTCGGCAGCTGGGTGGACTCCAGGTTCTCCAGCGTGTTCAGCTGGGTCTGCTGGGTGCTCACGTCGTTGGTGTTCTCGAACGCGGTGAACGCCGCCTGGGCGGTGGGGTTGCTGTACCGCCCGTAGTTCGACGCCGCGCTCGCGCCGATCTTGGCCGTCAGGGTGTTGTCCATCCAGTACTGGTACTGGCCGAACGGGTACGGGTCGGAGGTACCGCCCGCGCCGCCGCCCCAGTGCACGGCGGTCTGGAAGTTCCCGTCCTGGGTGTCGGTGAACCACGCGGGCACGGCCACGCCGTCCTCCGTGGCCTTGATGCCGACCTGCTTGAGCTCGCCGGCGATCAGCTGGGCGTCCGCCCAGTAGTCGGTGAAGGCGGTCGGGTCCTCAACCGAGAACGAAATCTCCTGGCCGTTCTTGGCGTAGTAGCCCTGGCTGTCCTTCTTGTAGCCGTCCGCGGTCAGGATCGAGTCGACCTTGGCCTTGTCGGC
>DASWVA010000449.1:0-5621 GCA_036401415.1 Streptosporangiaceae bacterium | reverse complement strand
GACCCGAAGAACATGTTCGCCGCGCAGAACATCACGCCGCTGGTGTACAAGAAGGCCGCCAGCGCCAAGGTGGTCGCCACGCTCAACGCGGTGTCGGCCAAGCTGACCACCGCGGAACTGCTGGCCATGGACAAGTCGCTGACCATCGACCACGCCAGTTACAGCCAGGTGGCCAGCCAGTTCATCAGCCAGCAGGGCCTGAAGTAACAGGCGGGGCGGCGGTACGCTCCCGGTCCGGGCGGGCAATCATTGATCATGCGCAATGAAACCTCCGGGCCGGGAGCGGGCCCCCGGCCGGTCCGCGCCCCGCGCGGGACCAGCCTCAGCTGCCAGGGGTGGCCGCAAGAGGCCGCCATGCGGATGCTCATGAACAACCTCGATCCCGAGGTGGCCGAGCATCCCGACCAGCTCATCGTGTACGGCGGTTCCGGCCGGGCCGCCCGCAGCTGGCCGGCCTTCGACGCGATCGTCCGGTCGCTGCAGCACCTGGCCGGGGATGAGACCCTGCTGGTCCAGTCGGGCAAGCCGGTCGGCATCGTGCAGACCCACGAATGGGCCCCCCGGGTCCTGATCGCCAACTCCCTGCTGGTCCCGGAGTGGGCCAACTGGGAGGAGTTCCGCCGCCTGGAGGCCCTCGGCCTGACCATGTACGGCCAGATGACCGCCGGGTCGTGGATCTACATCGGCACCCAGGGCATCCTGCAGGGCACCTACGAAACGTTCGCCGCGGTGGCCGCCAAGCGCTTCGGCGGCACGCTGGCCGGGACGATCACCCTGACCGCCGGGCTCGGCGGGATGGGCGGGGCCCAGCCGCTGGCCGTGACCATGAACGGCGGCGTGGCGCTGTGCGTCGAATGCGACCCGTCCCGCATCCGGCGCCGGATCGACCAGGGCTACCTGGACGTGGCCGCCGACGGCGTGGACGACGCGATCCGCCGGGCCACCGCCGCCCGGAACGCGGGCCAGCCGCTGTCCATCGGGCTGCTCGGCAACGCGGCCGAGGTGCTGCCCGCCCTGCTGGAGGCCAGCTTCCCGGCCGACATCGTCACCGACCAGACCTCCGCCCACGATCCGCTGAGTTATCTGCCCCGGGGCGTGGCGTTCGGCGAAATGGAAGCGCTGCGGGCCGAGGACCCGGCCGGCTTCACCCGGCGCGCCGAGGAGTCGATGGCCGCCCACGTCGCGGCCATGGTCGGCTTCATGGACGCGGGCTCTGAGGTTTTCGACTACGGCAACTCGATCCGGGGTGAGGCCGAGCGGGCCGGGTACACCCGCGCGTTCGCGTTCCCCGGCTTCGTGCCCGCCTACATCCGGCCGCTGTTCTGCGAGGGCAAGGGGCCGTTCCGGTGGGCCGCGCTGTCCGGCGACCCCAGGGACATCGCGGCCACCGACGCCGCTGTCCTCGACCTGTTCCCCGACAACGAGCCGCTGACCCGCTGGATCAAGCTGGCGCAGGAGAAGGTGCACTTCCAGGGGCTGCCCGCGCGGATCTGCTGGCTGGGCTACGGCGAGCGCAACCTGGCCGGCGTCCGGTTCAACGAGCTGGTCGAGCGAGGCGACGTCGCCGCGCCGATCGTGATCGGCCGCGACCACCTGGACACCGGCTCGGTCGCCTCGCCGTACCGGGAGACCGAGGCCATGGCGGACGGGTCCGACGCCATCGCCGACTGGCCGATTCTCAACGCGCTGGTCAACGCGTCCTCGGGTGCGTCCTGGGTCAGCGTGCACCACGGCGGCGGGGTCGGTATCGGCCGCTCCATCCACGCTGGCCAGGTCTGCGTGGCCGACGGTACCGACCTGGCCGCGGCCAAGCTGGAGCGGGTGCTGACCAACGACCCGGGCATGGGCGTCTTCCGCCATGTCGACGCGGGTTATGAGATCGCCGAAGACGTCGCCGCCGCCCGCGGCGTCCAGATCCCGATGTCCTCCGCCGACGATCCACGATGAAGGGTCCCGGGCGCGCCGGGCACGCCCCGCACGGACCAGCCGCCGCCGGCCCGGGCCGGTCCGGGCACGGGCCGCCGGTACCCACCGCCGGGCCGCCCGGTCCCACCGGCCCCAGCCGTCCGGGCGCCGGCCCAGACGAGGCGGAAGGGGAGCGGCAGGCCCGGGCCTGGCACGCCGAGCTGGCCTGGCTGCCCGGGGTGGGGGTCCGGCCGGACGTGCTGATCGAGGCGGCCGGGGAGCGGTTCACCGCGGTCACCCCGGGGGTGGCGCGCGATGCCACCCCGGCCGGCACCGTCGCCCTGGCCGGGCTGACCCTGCCGGGGCTGGCCAACGCGCACTCGCACGCCTTCCACCGCGGCCTGCGCGGGATCGTCCAGGCCGGCCAGGGCACGTTCTGGACCTGGCGGGAGCAGATGTACCGGCTGGCCGCGGCGCTGGACCCGGACCGCTACTACGCGCTGGCCCGGGCCGTCTACGCCGAGATGGCCCTGGCCGGCGTCACCTGCGTGGGTGAGTTCCACTACCTGCACCACGGTCCGGGCGGCGTGCCCTACGCCGACCCCAACGAGATGACCTGGGCGCTGCTGCGGGCCGCGGCCGAGGCGGGCCTGCGCATCACGCTGCTCGACACCTGCTACCTGGCCGCCGGGGTGGATCCGGGCGGGACGCCGCGGCCGCTCGACGGCGTCCAGCTGCGGTTCGGCGACGGCGACGCGGCCCGCTGGGCCGAGCGGGTCGGCGCCCTCGGCGCCGGGCCGCACCGGGTGCTCGGCCCCGGAGCCCGGCTGGGCGCCGCCGTCCACTCGGTGCGGGCGGTGCCTGCGGCCCAGATGGCCGAGGTCGCGGGCTGGGCCCACCAGGCCGCCGCGCCCCTGCACGCGCACCTGTCCGAGCAGCTGGCGGAGAACGAGGAATCCCTGGCCGCCTACGGCCGCACCCCGGCCCAGGTGTGCGACGAGGCCGGGGTCCTCGGCCCGCGCAGCACGATGGTGCACGCCACCCACCTGACCCCGGACGACATCGAGCTGCTGGGAGCGACCCAGACCACCTGCTGCTTCTGCCCGACCACGGAGGCGGACCTGGCCGACGGGATCGGCCCGGCCCGGGCCCTGGCCAGCGCGGGCGCCCCGCTCAGCCTGGGCAGTGACAGCCAGGCCGTCATCGACCTGCTGGCCGAAGCCCGCTGGCTGGAGCTCTCGCAGCGGCTGGCCACCCGGCGGCGGGTGCACTTCACCGCGGCCGAACTGGCCGGCATCGCGACGGTGGGCGGGCACGCCTGCCTGGGCTGGGCCGATGCCGGGGAGATCACCCCCGGATCGCTGGCCGACCTGGTCACGGTGGACCTGGACACCCCCCGGCTGGCCGGCGGGGCGCCGGCCGGGGCCGGGGAACCGGGAGGACCCGGGGTGCTGGACCGGGTCATCTACGCGGCCACCGCGGCCGACGTCCGGCACGTGGTGACCGGCGGCCGGGACATCGTGCGCGACCGCCGCCACCTGCTGGCGGGCGATGTCGCCGCCGACCTGTCGGCCACCATCCGCGCCCTGCTCACGACATCCTGACCGGCGGTTTCATGAAAAACGGCGCGAGCACGCTGATCACCAACATCGGGGAGCTGGTCACCAACGCGCCCGAAGGCCGCGACCCCGCCCTCGGGCCCGGCCCGTTCACGGCCCGCGCCGGCGCCGCCCTGGTCATCGACGGCGGCCGGGTGGCCTGGACCGGTCCCGCGGGCCAGGCGCCCGCGGCCGACACCATCGTGGACGCGCGCGGCCGGGCCGTGCTGCCCGGCTTCGTCGACGCGCATGCCCACCTGGTCTTCGCGGGCGAGCGCGGGCCGGAGTTCGCGGCCCGGATGGCGGGCCAGCCGTACGAGGCGGGCGGTATCCGCACCACGGTCGCGGCGACCCGGGCCGCCTCCGACGTCACGCTCCGGGCCAACCTGCGCCGCCTGGCCGACGAGATGGCCGGCCAGGGCACCACCACGTTCGAGTGCAAGTCCGGGTACGGCCTGACCGTACGGGACGAGGCCCGCAGCCTGATGCTGGCGGCCGAGGTCACCCCGGAGGTCACCTACCTGGGAGCGCACGTAGTCCCGCCGGAGTACTCGGGCGACCGGGACGGCTATCTGGACCTGGTGTGCGGCCCGATGCTGGAGGCCTGTGTCCCGTACGCCCGCTGGGTCGACGTGTTCTGCGAGCGGGACGCGTTCGACGGGGCCGAGGCCGCGCGCGTGCTGGCCGCCGGGCAGGCCCGCGGGCTGCTGGCGCGAGTGCACGCCAATCAGCTCGGCCCCGGCCCCGGCGTGGAGGTGGCCGTGCGGGCCGGCGCCGCCTCGGCCGACCACTGCACGTTCCTGACCGCGGCCGACGTCGACGCGCTGGCCTCCTCCGGGACCGTGGCCACGTTGCTGCCCGCGGTGGAGTTCTCCTGCCGCCAGCCGTACCCGGACGCGCGGCGGCTGCTGGGCGCGGGCGCGACCGTAGCCATCGCCACCGACTGCAATCCGGGGTCCTGCTTCACCTCCAGCATGGCTCTGTGCGTGGCCTTGGCCGTCCGCGACATGCACCTGACCACCGAGGAGGCGGTGTGGTCGGCCACCGCGGGCGGGGCCCGCGCGCTGCGCCGCGATGATGTCGGCCACCTGGGGACCGGGGCCCGTGCCGACCTGCTCATGCTGGACGCGCCGTCGCACGCCTACCTGGCCTACCGGCCCGGCGTGCCGCTGACCGCCGCGGTCTGGCGCGAGGGCCGTCTGGTTGCCGCCCGCCCCGGGTGGCTGTCCCGCTGACCCGGCTGACGGCACCGATGACCGGGGCGGTGCTGTTTCGTCATGATCCCGGGGCACATTTGGGTTCGCCGGGTGTCCATAGCCGGCGATAGGTTCGTGGCACCCGGGTCGTGACGGCCCGGAGTCACGCGGGAGGCAGTGACGTGAAGGACAGTGGGGCAGGTCCGGCGATCCTCGTCGAGAACCTGACGAAATCATTCGGCGACGTGCACGCGCTCCGGGGCATCGACCTGTCGGTGCCCCGCGGAACGGTGCTCGGGGTCCTCGGGCCGAACGGCGCGGGCAAGACCACCGCGGTCCGGATCCTGACCACGCTGCTGCGCCCGGACGGGGGGCGCGCGGTAGTGGAAGGCCACGACGTGGTCAGGGAGGCCGGCGCGGTCCGCCGTTCGATCGGCCTGGCCGGCCAGTCCGCGGCCATCCAGATCGAGCTGACCGGCCGCGAGAACCTGGAGATCATCGGGCGTCTGTACCACCTGGGCCGGGCGACGGCCAAGGTCCGCGCGGCGGAGCTGCTGGAGCAGTTCGGCCTGACCGAGGCGGCGGACCGGCCGGCCAAGACCTTCTCCGGCGGCATGCAGCGCCGCCTGGACCTGGCCGCCAGCCTGGTCGGCCAGCCTCAGGTACTGTTCCTGGACGAGCCGACCACCGGGCTCGACCCCCGCTCCCGGCTGGGCATGTGGGACGTCATCCGGTCGCTGGTGGCTGGCGGCACCACGCTGCTGCTCACCACCCAGTACCTGGACGAGGCCGACGAGCTGGCCGACGAGATCGTGGTCATCGACCACGGTCAGGTCATCGCGGCCGGGACGTCGGCCGAGCTGAAGGGCCGGGTCGGCGGGGACGTGCTGGAGTTCACCGTCCCGGACCGGGCCCGCGTCCC
>DASWVA010000448.1:0-1673 GCA_036401415.1 Streptosporangiaceae bacterium | reverse complement strand
GCAGGCCGTCCGCCGCGGCGACCTGGCCGCGCTGGCCGGCGTTGATCCCGCGCTGGCCCGCGATCTGCTGGCCACCGGGCGGCCGGCCTGGCAGGTGCTGGCCGGTGCGCTGCCACCGGGCCGCGCGGATACGGACGTGCTATACGCGGACGGGCCGTTCGGGGTGGCCTACCTGGTGGCCGTGTTCACCCCGGCTCCGGCCTGACCGCCCGCCTGACCTCCGGCCGGACCTAAGGCTGGCCGGGGCGCAGCTCGACGAACAAGCCTTCCGCGTCGGCGGTCAGTCTCCCGTCGTGGTGGATCGCGCCGGTCAGGAACCGCTTGCGGCCCTCGATCCGGTCCACCCGGGCCGTGACGTGCAGTTCCGTCCCGATCGGGGTGATCGCCCGGAAGTTCACGTGCAGATAGGCCGTACGCGACCGGCTCCGGCCCGTGCTGGCCAGCCGCCCCATGGTCTCGTCGAAGATCAGCGGCAGCACGCCGCCGTGGGCCGCGCCGCTCGCCCCCAGGTAGAACCGTCCCAGGGTGACGCGGGCGGCCACCTGCTGGTCGTCCCACTCGTCGATGTGGATGACCGGGGTCATGGCCTGCCCGCGTCCCGGCAGATCGATCCGGTGGGCCGCGACCTGGCGGGCTTCCTCCACCTCGAACGGCGCCAGCGTGGCGGCCAGTTTCTCCAGCGCGTCCGCGGTCTCGGCCACCACGTCGTGCGGGGGACTGGACGCGGTGATCCGCTCCTGCACCAGCCGCAGCGCCTCGATCATCCGGCCGAAGTCGGGCCCGCCGTCCTCGGTGTGCGGGACGCCGGACCGGGTGACCCGCCCCACCGTCCAGCTGTCCGGCTGCCCCGAGTAGGGCCGCCCCTCCGCGCTCATCTCAGGCCTTCCAGTCGGCCAGAACCGCGTCCTGGTCAGCGCCGGGCGGGCGGGGCGCGACCGGCTCGCCCGCCGGGGTGCGGGAGAACCGCGGGGCCGGGGCGGCCTGCTCGACGCCGCCAACGTTGATGATGGTGCGCCGGGCAGCCAGGTGCGGATGGGAGCTCACCTCGCCGAACGACAGGACCGGGGTGACGCAGGCGTCGGTGCCGGCGAACGCCTCGGCCCACTCGTCCCGGGTGCGGGTCACGATGACCTGGGTGAACCGGGCCCGCAGCCGGGGCCAGCCCGTCTGGTCCAGCTGGGGCGGCAGGTCCTCACCGGCCAGGCCCAGGCCGGCCAGCAGCGCGGCGTAGAACTGCGGCTCAAGCGCCGCCACCGCGATCCACCGGCCGTCGGCGCAGGTGTAGGTGTCGTAGAACGGGGCGGCGCCGTCCAGCAGGTTGGCGTCCCGGTCATCGCTCCAGGTGCCGGCGCCGCGGAACGCCCACATCATCTGGGTCAGCACGCTGGCCCCGTCCACCATGGCCGCGTCGACGACCTGGCCTCGGCCGGACCGCTGCCGCTCCCAGAGCGCGGCCAGTACCCCGGTGACCAGGAACATCGAACCACCGCCGAAGTCGCCGACCAGGTTGAGCGGCACCGCGGGCGGCTGATCTGCCCGGCCGATGGCGTGCAGCGCCCCGGTCAGCGAGATGTAGTTCAGGTCGTGCCCGGACCGGCTGGCCAGCGGGCCGTCCTGGCCCCAGCCGGTCATCCGGCCGTAGACCAGGCCCGGGTTGACCGCGTGGCACTGCT
>DASWVA010000447.1:0-2547 GCA_036401415.1 Streptosporangiaceae bacterium | reverse complement strand
TCGTGCGCGTGGGTGGCGATGATGGCCCGCACGGTGCGACCGCCCACCACGTCCAGGATCGCGGCCACGTCGTGCGGGGCGTCCAGGACCACGCACTCAGCGTCGTTCCCGGCGACCCAGACGTTGTTGTCCACTTCGAAGGTCTGGCCGTCCAGGGAGAACGTGCCCGACGTCACCGCATGATCAACTCTGGCGTTCACGCCGCCAGCCTATGACGCCGGCTGGGGCGCAGGCGGCCGGCCGCCACCCGGACGCGGGCAGTTACCTGTAGTTGTTGATCGCCACCGCCGGCGGCTCGCGATCGGCATTACGATGGAGTGGCCACACCCGACGCGCACCGACACCGAGAGCGAGGACCTTGGACACGACGCAGGGACCGCCGGGACCGGATGAGTCCGGCGTCGCTGACTACCGTCAGGCCGGCCCCACTGTCGTTCGTATGCTCCTGGGCGCGCGCCTGCGCCGGCTCCGGCAGGCCGCGGGCATCACCCGTGACAGCGCCGGCCACGCGATCCGGTCCTCGGGTTCGAAGATCAGCCGCCTGGAACTGGGCCGCACCGGATTCAAGCAACGCGACGTGTCTGACCTGCTCAACCTGTACGGCGTGGGCGACGACGCCGAGCGCGCCATCCTGCTCGGGCTGGCCCGGCAGGCCAACACCGCAGGCTGGTGGCATGCCTACAGTGACGTGCTGCCCGCCTGGTTCGAGCCGTACCTCGGCCTGGAGCAGGCCGCCAGCATCATCCGCAGCTACGAGGTCGGGTTCATCCCTGGCCTGCTGCAGACCCCGGAGTACGCGCGGGCGGTGGCCCGGCTGCTGGACGGGGTGTCTGAGGCCGAAGCCGACCAGCGGGTCGAGCTGCGCGTGCGGCGGCAGCAACTGCTGCACCGGCCGGATCCGCCGCACCTGTGGGTGGTCATCGACGAGACCGCGCTGCGCCGCCCGATCGGCGGGCGGGCCGTGATGGGCGAACAGGTCGACCAGCTGATCCGGATGGCGCGGCTCAGGCATGTGACCGTGCAGGTCATGCCGTTCAGCGCGGGCGGGCACGCCGCCGCCGGGGGCCAGGTGACCATGCTCCGTTTCCCGGAGGAGCAGTTGCCCGACGTGGTCTACCAGGAGCAGCTTGACAGCGCGGTCTACCTGAACAAGCAGGCCGACACCGTGCCGTACTGGAATGTTCTCAATCGCGTGGCCACCGAAGCCCTGCCGCCGGACGCCAGCGTGCGGAAGCTGCGCCGCCTGGCCGACCTGATCTGAGCAGCCCGGCCCCCGGTATGAACGCGGAACCGGCGCCGCTGAGCGCGGCGGCAGTGGCGGAGGCGGTGCGGCCGTTCGGGCAGAGCCGGATGCTGCCGCGGGAGGCTTACGTGGACCCGGCGGTGTTCGCCTGGGAGCAGCGGCACTTCTTCGGCGGCGGCTGGCTGTGCGTGGGGCGGTCGGACCAGCTGCCGCACCCGGGCGATCAGCGGGCGCAGGACGCGGGCCCCGGCAGCGTGCCGCTGGTGCGCGGCAACGACGGGACGCTGCGGGCGTTCGCCAACACCTGCCGGCACCGCGGGCACGAACTGCTGCCGTGCGGGCCGACCGTCAACGGCCGGGCCATCGTGTGCCCCTACCACTCGTGGGCCTACACACTGCACGGCGAGTTGCGGGTGGCGGGCGGGTTCCGGCACCAGCCCGGCACCGACACAGACTGGGGCCTGGCCGAACTGCCGGTCACCGAGTGGCACGGGCTGATTTTCCTGGACGGGTCCGGGACGGCCGCGCCACTGGCGGAGGCCGGCACCGGGGCGCTGGGCACGCTGGAGGGCATCGTGGCCCCGTACGAGCCGGAGCGCCTGGTGGTGGCGGGCCGGCACGAGTACGAGACCGCGGCCAACTGGAAGATCCTGACCGAGAACTACCACGAGTGCTACCACTGCCCGGCCATCCATCCCGAACTGTGCCGGGTCTCCCCGCCCCGGAGCGGGCGGAACTACACCGCCGCCGGCGCCTGGCTCGGCGGCACGATGGACCTGCGCGACGGCATGGACACCATGTCGCTGGACGGCCGCAGCGGCGGGGTGCCGCTGCGCGGGCTGGACGCGAAGGGGCTGCGCACCGTCAGCTACGTCAACGTGTTCCCCAACGTGCTGATCAGCGGGCACCCCGACTACGTGATGGTGCACCGGCTGATGCCGCTGGCCGTGGACCGGACCCGGATCGAGTGCACCTGGGCGTTCGCGCCCGAGGCGCTGGAGCGGCCGGGGTTCGATCCCGGGTATGCGGTGAATTTCTGGGACATCACCAACCGGCAGGACTGGGCCGCGTGCGAGTCCGTACAGCGGGGCCTGTCCTCCCCGCACGCCTCCCCCGGCCCGCTGTCGCCGGCCGAGGATGCCGTCTACCTGTTCGTGTCCATGGTGGGCCGGGGCTACCAGGGCCAGCCGGTGTGGAACACCGGTGCGCTGTCGCCTGCGGGGTAACCTGCTCGCGTGAGTCTCTACGACATCCCGGTGCGCACCCTCACCGGTGACCCTTCCTGCCTCGGCACGCTGGCGGGC